>JAXDIC010000315.1:0-2792 GCA_034664185.1 Thermoleophilaceae bacterium | reverse complement strand
GAGCAGGAGCCAGCCGAGGACCGCCGTCCCGACGGCCAGCGAGACGAAGTCCTCGACCCCGTAGCGGTGCGGATGCGCCTTGTCGATGTCGACCAGGTGGTTGATCGAGTGGAACAGGAACTGGAGGAACGCGTACCCGACGGCTCCAAGCCGCCAGGCCGGCCGCAGGTACGCGATGGCCAGGACCACCCCAAGCGCCAGGGTGAACGTGCCGGCGTCGCGCGTGTAATGCGGGTTGGACGTGCCGAACGGGCCGACGTTGTCGAAGAACGAGCCCGGGGCGATCAGCATCCAGGCGCCGGTGGCCAGCTCAATGGCCGCGAACGCGAGGATCAGCGGACCGACCACGTCGCGTGGCCGCGCAACCGCCGAGCTTGACTCCAACTGCGCCTCCGGGTCTGGGGGTCACCGCGGAAGCTCGCACGTTACCCGTGCGCGTTATGTGACGACCGTCACCCCCGCGAGGCGAGGGTCGGCCGGGCGGCTCTTACTCTCCGCCGGAGAGGTGGATGTCGTTCGGGTCCCAGAGCCAGGGCGCGGCGGGCTGCGTGCCCACGTTCGCCGGATCCGGGCCGACCCAATCCTCACCCTGGCCGTAGTAGCCGAAGTCAGGGTGCAGGGGGCAGGTCGTGGAGAAGAGCGGCTTGCAGGGGTTGTACGGCTGCACGCGGGCCCAGGGGTTGGGGCCGACTCCGACCGGTACGGGGCCGGGGCCCGACTGACCCTGGTAGTCCTGGTAGTCCTGCGGCGCCGGCCCGCTGTGGCCGTTCGACACGTAGGTGTACTTCCAGTCCCAGGGGCGCGAGATCTCGAAGGCGTTGCTCAGCCCGTCGTGATCCTGGTCGTCGGCGCCGTCCAGCACGCCGTCGCCGTCGGTGTCCGGGTCGACCATGCTGACGCCGGGGAAGGTCTGGGGATAGCGCGTCTCCCGGGGGAAGCCGTTGGAGCCGCTGAACTCCGCGTCCCACCAGCTCTGCGTCATCCGGCCGTAGCGCTCGTCCCAGTTGCCCAGGCCGTCGCCGTCGGCGTCGCGCTCGTCATCGGAGAGGATGTGCCAGTTGTAGTTGGGGAACTTGTCGTGGTCCATGTAGTCGAGGACCGGGTCGACCGGCGCGGCCACGGCGACGCTGCGCTGCTTGCCGTCGCTGTAGTTCAGCGGCAGCGAGTGGGCGCCGTAGTAGGTCCAGAGCTGGTACTCGTCGGCCATCGTCAGGCCGTCGCCGTCGTGGTCCGTGTTCGCGTCGGTGGGATCGAGCGGGTTGGGCCACGGCTTCTTGCCGGGGTAGGGCAGCGCGGCGTCAGGCGTGCCGAAGGGAGTCGTGTTGTTCATGTCCAGCGCGGACTGGTACTCGTAGCCGTCCGAGATGCCATCGCCGTCGGTGTCCGGGTTGCAGGGATCCGTGTGCGTCACGTTGATCTCGGTGGTGTTCGGGATCAGGTCGCCGTCGGTGTCGGTCGGCGTGCCGTTCGGGAAGTCGCTGGGCTTGCAGCCGGTCGTGCCACCACCGCCGCCGCCGCCCGTGCTGGGCACGCCATCGGCCGGTCCGATCACGGGCGACCTGTCCTTCTTGGTGGTCGCGCCGAAACGCTTGGCCAGGATCCGCACCTGGAAGAGGGTGGGCGAGGCAGCCGCACCGGCCGCGCGCAGGAGCGGCGTGACCGTGTCGGGGATCGTCACGACCATCCGGGTGGTGCTGGTCGTGTCCGGCTTGGCGATCACGACACCCCCGCCGGCCCTGAGGAAGTAGATGCTGGTCTTGCCCGAGATGAAGCCCTTGCCGAGCACCGTCAGCTTCTCGCCGACCTTGGCCTGCATCGGGGCGATCGAGCTGACCGACGGGCCGGCCGTGACCTTCTTCTTCTTGGCCTTCTTGGTCTTGCTGGCCTTGTGGAGCGTCTTGAAGACGCCCGCCGGGTGCTGGAGCTTGACCTCGGGGTGGAGCACCCGCAGCTGCACGCGCGCGCCGGCGTCGGCACTGGCGCCGAGCACGATGCACGCGGAGAGGGAAAGGGCCGTCAGGACTCGCCGGGTCATTGCATCCCGGTATCGGCGACTGTCCAGAGGGACTTAAGCCCCGCGCACGGATTTCTTCGCGGTGGCTAGCCGTGCCGGTGCTTGTGCTTCTTTCGGCGGGGCGCCGGACGCCGCTTGGGCACCACCCGCTCCCCCACGTGAACGCCCGGGACGCGGTGCTTGAAGCCGGGCGGCCGGGCGGGCAGGCCCAGCTCGTGGCCGCGGGCCGTGAGCGCGTCCACCGAGCGCTCGGACACGGCCGAGATCGTGAGCGAAGGGTTGACCCCGAGCGACGTCGGGATCGCCGACGAGTCGATGCAGAACAGGCCCTCGTTGTCGAACGCCTCGCCGCGGTGGTCCACCACTCCGAGGTCCTTCGAGTCCGCCATCCGGCAGCCGCCCAGCGGGTGCGCGCAGTACACGCCACGCGTCTCGGTGAGCGCCATGAAGCGTCCCACTCCGTTGTGCTCGGCCACCTGCTTCATCGCCTTGTTGGCCAGCTCGCGCACCCGGACCGACTGCTCCGACAGCTCGTAGGAGAAGATCCCGACCTTGATCGGCCCCGCGTTGGGCGAGGCCGCGTCGCCCGACGGCGGTGGCGTGAGGAAGGTGCCGTCGTGGGTGTCCTCGACCATCGCCAGGAGCTCGATGCGGTTGTTCCAGTTGGCCATCGCCTGCTTCTTCTGGAGTCCCCACCAGGACGGCTCGCCCGTGGGCGCGCGCCCGTCGTCGTAGAGGAAGTTGGTGAGGCTCGACAGGAAGATCTCCTGGAGCGTGA
>JAXDIC010000275.1:0-3183 GCA_034664185.1 Thermoleophilaceae bacterium | reverse complement strand
TCGCATAGCGATGTCTAAGCAGGACAAACCCCTAAATTCCAGCGTCAGTCGAGCTCGCCGCCCGCTGGTGATCCGTGCCGCCGGAGAGGGGGCTCGGAAGTCGCAGCTGTCGTGCCGGGGGCCCCGATCTCCGCATCCAGCGCAGCATTGGCGCAGAGCGGCCGCGCCACGCATCGGCGATCTCTGCAGGGCAGAGTCGTACGTCGGAGTTCTGCGACAGGAGTGGGATTGCCGGAACGGCAGCCCGGTTGGGCGAGGAAACCGCTGCTTCGCGACCAGCTCGTGTTCTGTCGGGTCGTCTTGCAGCTACATCAGGAGCACCGGCTTCACCAACTATTCGTTCATCTACACGTGCGAAGCGTCTTGAGCGGGCCCAGCCCGCCAGGTCCGAGAGCCTGGAGGTCGGCCCGGGGTAGGTCGGGCCCGTGGTTGGCTCCACTGCTGACGCGAGCGACGGGACTCGAACCCGCGACCTCCGGCGTGACAGGCCGGCGCTCTAACCAGCTGAGCTACGCCCGCGAACGGCTGAAGCCTAGCGGCGGGTCAGCCTCTCGCCGGCGCGCCGCCCAGGCGCCGCGCCAATAGGATCACGCCGTGGCCCCGCAGCCCGACCTGACCGGTAAGACGGCCCTTCTGACGGGCGCCACTGGCGGCATCGGCAACGCGATTGCCAGGGCGCTCCACCGAAGCGGCGCGACGGTGCTCCTGAGCGGCCGGCGCGCCGAGCTGCTGGAGTCGCTGGCGGCCGAGCTGGGCGAGCGTGCGCGGGTGCTTCCCGCCGACCTCGCCGTGCTCGAGCACGTGCGGCCCCTGGTGGAGCGGGCCGGCGACGTCGACGTGCTGGTGGCCAACGCGGCGCTGCCGGCCAGCGGCAGGCTGGGCGAGTTCAGCCCCGAGGAGCTCGACCGCGCGCTGTTCGTGAACCTCCGCGCTCCGATCCAGCTGACGCACGCGCTGCTCCCGCGGATGCTCGAGCGCGGCTCGGGTCACTTCGTCTACATCTCGTCGATCGCCGGGAAGGTGGCCAGCGGGGGCGGGTCGCTCTACTCGGCCACCAAGTTCGGGCTGCGCGGGTTCGCGTTCGCGCTGCACGAGGAGCTGCGCGGCACCGGGGTCGGCACCACCACCGTCTTCCCCGGCTTCATCCGCGACGCCGGGATGTTCGCGGAGGCCGAGCTGGAGCTGCCGCGCGGCGTCGGGACCCGGACCCCGGACCAGGTGGCCGAGGCGGTGCTGAAGGGGATCGCCACCAACACCGCGGAGATCGACGTGGCGGCGCTGTCCCAGCGGATCGGCGGCTGGCTGTCGGGGCCGGCACCCGGAGTGGTTGCCAAGCTCACGCGCATGGGCGGCGGCGAGCGCTTCGCCGACGATCTGGCCGAGGGCCAGCGCGACAAGCGCTGACGGTCGCCCCTACTAGTCCGCGACGCCCAGCGCCTCGCGCACGATGCGCGCCTGCTCGGCGCGGTGCGCGGCGGCGTAGCCCTCACCGGGGCTGGCTCGGAGCTGGCGGCCGATGTACTCGTAGCCCACGCCCTCGGGCATGATCCACGCCAGCCGGTACTCCATGACGTTGCGCGCGCCCATGTTCTTCGGCTCCTCCTGCGCCCACACCACGGTGCGCAGCGAGGGGTAGCTCTCCATCAGCTCGCGCAGCTCGTTCTCGGCGAACGGGTAGAGCAGCTCCACGCGGCCGATGGCCACGTGGTCCATCGCGTCGCGCGCCTCGTGCCCGGCCAGGTCGTAGTAGAGCTTGCCGGTGCACAGCACGAGCCGGGTGACGTCCTCGCGCGAGCCGGCCAGCGACGGGTCGTCCAGCACCGGCTGGAAGTGGCCGCCGGTGAGGTCCTCCAGCGACGACGCGGCTGCCGGCAGTCGCAGGAGGCTCTTGGGGGTCATGATCACCAGCGGCCGGCGCTTGGCGATGAGCGCCTGGCGGCGCAGCAGGTGGAAGTACTGCGACGGGGTGGAGCAGTAGGCCACGCGGATGTTGCCCTCCGCGCCGAGCTGGAGGAAGCGCTCCATGCGGCCGCTGGAGTGCTCCGGGCCCGACCCCTCGTAGCCGTGCGGCAGGAGCAGCGTGAGCCGCGTGGCCTGGCCCCACTTGGCCAGTCCGGAGACGATGAACTGGTCGACGATCACCTGCGCGCTGTTGACGAAGTCGCCGAACTGCGCCTCCCACATGACCAGCGCCTCGGGCGCCTGGGAGCTGTAGCCGTACTCGAACCCCAGGCAGGCGCTCTCCGACAGCGGGCTGTTGTGCAGCTCGAACGGCACCTCGGCCTTCGGCAGGTTCTGGATCGAGCACCAGCGCTCGCCGGTCTCGGCGTCGTGCATGACCAGGTGGCGCTGGCTGAACGTGCCGCGCTCGGTGTCCTGGCCGGTCAGCCGGATCGGCACGCCCTGCGCGAGCAGCGACGCCCACGCCAGCTGCTCCGCGTGGGCCCAGTCGATGGTCGCGTCCTCGAGCCCCGCGCGGCGGCGCTCCATCTGCGGCCGGAGCTTGCGGTGCACCGTGAACCCCTCCGGCACCCGCAGGAGCTGCTCGTTGAGCACGCGGAGGGTCTCGGCCGAAACGGCGGTGCGGGGCTCGGCACTGGCGGTCCGGTCCAGCTCGTGCTCGCCCGTGTCCGGTCCCTCGGCGATCGACTCCTTGAGGTCCGCGTGGGAGTCCGCCAGGCGCCTGTGGGCCTCGGCGACCATCTGCTCGGACTCCTCGGCCGAGATCAGGCCCTGCTCGGCCAGCCTGTCCGCGTACAGCTGGCGGACCGGGGGGTGCCGCTTGATCCGCTCGTACATCAGCGGCTGGGTGTATGCGGGCTCGTCCTGCTCGTTGTGGCCGTAGCGCCGGTAGCCGATCACGTCGATCAGCACGTCGCGCCCGAAGCGCTGCCGGAACGCCATCGCC
The DNA here is from genome assembly GCA_034664185.1 of Thermoleophilaceae bacterium. GTDB lineage: Bacteria > Actinomycetota > Thermoleophilia > Solirubrobacterales > Thermoleophilaceae > AC-37. The sequence continues at coordinate 275 of JAXDIC010000275.1, read as the reverse complement.
AGGCGCACCGCGGCGATGCAGCCCTCGACGTCGTCGGCGTTGACGTGCACGATCGGCACGTCGAAGCCCTTCGCGAGGTCCGACGCGTAGCGAGTCGAGCGGCCCTCCTCGGGATCGGTCGTGAACCCGAGCTGGTTGTTGGTGATGATGTGGATCGTGCCGCCGGTCTGGTAGCCCGGCAGCGCCTGGAGGTTGAGCGTCTCGGCCACGATGCCCTGAGCCGGGAAGGCGGCGTCGCCGTGGATCAGCACGGGCTGCACGAGCGTGGGGTCGTG
>JAXDIC010000264.1:0-7270 GCA_034664185.1 Thermoleophilaceae bacterium | reverse complement strand
AGGACAAGGGAACCGTCAGCCGTGTCGAGCCCGACGGCGACGGGTCGCACATCGAGGTGTCCACCCCGCTGGCCGCCGGCCTCAGCGAGGGCGACTCGGTGGCGGTCAACGGCGTCTGCCTGACCGCGGTCAGGGCGGGCGAGCGCAGCTTCCGCGCGGACGTGATGGCGGAGACGCTGCGGCGTTCCTCGCTCGGCCCGCTCGAGCCAGGCGACCGCGTCAACCTGGAGCTGCCCACCCGCGCCGGGGCCCCACTGGGTGGCCACGTGGTGCAGGGTCACGTGGACGCCACCGGCACCGTCGAGCGGGTGCGCGAGGAGGGCTTCGCCCGGGTCGTCCGGATCGCCTGCCCGCAGCCGCTCCTGCGATACGTGGTCGAGAAGGGGTCGATAGCGATCGACGGCGTATCGCTCACCGTCGCCTCCGTCGACGGCTCCGGGTTCGAGGTGTCGCTGATACCGGAGACGCTCGAGCGCACCACCCTGGGCGCGGCCGAGCCGGGACGGGTGGTCAACCTGGAGACGGACATCCTGGCCAAGTACGTCGAGAAGCTGGTGGCCGCCCGATGAGCGATCCGCACGCTCCGTTCAGCCCGGTCGAGGAGGCGCTGGAGGACATCCGCGCCGGGCGCATGGTGGTGGTCTGCGACGCCGACGAGCGCGAGAACGAGGGCGACCTCGTTCAGGCCGCGCAATTCGCCACCCCGGAGGCGCTTCGCTTCATGGAGCGCGAGGGGCGCGGGCTGATCTGCCTGGCCCTCGCCCCCGATCGCTCCGACGAGCTGGGGCTGGACCTGATGGCGGCCAAGAACGAGTCCCCGTTCCAGGGCGCCTTCGAGGTGTCGATCGCGGCGCGCGAGTCGGGCGACAAGGCGCACACGATCCAGGTGGCCATCGATCCCTCCACCCACCCGTCGGAGCTGGTGCAGCCGGGCCACGTGGTCCCGCTCAAGGCCAAGCCGGGCGGCGTGCTGGAGCGCACCGGCCAGACCGAGGCGGCCGTGGACCTCGCGCGCATGGCGGGACTCAACCCGTCAGGCGTCCTCTGCGAGGTGATGAACGACGACGGCACGATGGCGCGCGTGCCCGACCTGGTCGAGTTCTGCAAGCGCCATGGCCTGCGCATGATCACGGTGGCCGACCTGATCGCCTACCGGCGACAGCACGACAAGCTGGTCGAGCGCGTCGTGGAGGCCAGGCTGCCCACCGAGTTCGGCGAGTTCAACGTGGTGGGCTTCCGCTCGCTGGTGGACGACAAGCACCACGTCGCGATGGTCAAGGGCGACGTGAGCGGCGAGAGCGACGTGCTGGTGCGCGTCCACTCCGAGTGCCTGACCGGGGACGTCTTCCACTCGCTGCGCTGCGACTGCGGCCAGCAGCTGGAGAGCGCGCTGGAGCTGATCGAGAACGAGGGCCGCGGCGTGCTCCTCTACCTCGCGCAGGAGGGTCGCGGCATCGGCCTGCTCAACAAGCTGCGCGCGTACAAGCTCCAGGAGGAGGGCCTCGACACCGTCGACGCCAACCTCGAGCTCGGGCTTCCCGCCGACCTGCGCGACTACGGGATCGGGGCGCAGATCCTGGTCGACCTCGGCCTGACCTCCATCCGCCTGCTCACCAACAACCCCAAGAAGATCGTCGGGTTGGAGGGCTACGGCCTGCGGGTCACCGACCAGCTCCCGATCCAGCACCAGGCCACCGAGCACAACCGCGAGTACCTGCGCGCCAAGCGCGACCGGCTGGGCCACATGCTGCACCACCAGGGCCTGGCGCTCGACGAGGAGATGATCCACGAGGAGCACGTGCAGGACCGCGCGCGCGAGCGCGGCGACGCCGGCGCGCCTGCGGACGCAGAGGACCGGGCGCGGGGGCCGCGGGGTGGCTGAGGCCGCCTTCGCGATCGCGGTCGCACGCTTCTACGAGGACCTGGCCGACCGGCTGGTCGAGGGCGCCCGGCGGGTGTTCGCGGAGGCCGGCGCAAGCGTCGACGTGCACGCGGTTCCGGGGGCGTTCGAGCTGCCGCTGGCCGCGCGCTACTGCGCCGAGTCCGGGCGCTACGAGGGCGTGGCTTGCCTCGGTGCGGTGATCCGCGGCGAGACCGACCACTACGACTACGTCTGCTCCGAGGCGGCGCGGGGCATAGCGCGCGTCGGCCTGGACACCGGCGTGCCGTGCGCGTTCGGGCTGCTCACGGTGGACAGCATGCTGCAGGCGCTCGCGCGCTCGGGCGGGAGCCAGCGGCACACCGGCGAGGACGCCGCGCGCGCCGTCCTGCGGATGGCCGAGCTGCGTCGCGAGCTGAGCTGAGCTCCCGCGTGGAGCCCGTCAACCTCTGGAGCGACACGCAGACGCGCCCCAGCGCCGGCATGCGCCGCGCCATGGCCGACGCCGAGGTGGGCGACGAGCAGCGCTTCCTGGACCCCACCGTCAACGCTCTCCAGGAACGGGTGGCCGAGCTCCTGGGGCACCAGGCGGCGCTGTTCCTGCCGTCGGGCACGATGTGCAACCAGATCGGCCTTCGTCTCCACCTGCGCCCGGGCGAGGCCGTCATCCTGCACCGCACCTCGCACCCGATCGTGGCCGAGGCCGGCGGGCCGGCCGCGCACGCCGGCGCGATGATCCACGCGCTCGACGGCGACGGCGGCATGTTCGGCCCGGACGACGTCGAGGGCGCGCTCAGCCCGCCGGGCAACCGCTACCCCGCGCGATCGCGGCTCCTGTGCGTGGAGCAGACGACCAACATGGGCGGTGGCCGCGTGTGGCCGCTCGAGCAGGTGCGGGCGGTGCTGGTGGCGGCGCGCGGCGGCGGCCTGCGCGCCCACCTGGACGGCGCCCGGCTGATGAACGCCGTCGTGGCCTCGGGCGTGGCGGCGAGCGAATACGCGTCGGGGTTCGACAGCGCGTGGATCGACTTCTCCAAGGGCCTGGGCGCTCCCGTGGGCGCGTGCCTGGCCGGCTCGCCCGAGCTGATCGAAGAGGCGTGGCGGCTCAAGCAGATGATGGGCGGCGCGCTGCGCCAGGCCGGAATCGTGGCGGCGGCGGGCCTGTACGCGCTCGATCGCAACGTGGAGCGACTGGCCGAGGACCACGCCAACGCGCGGGCGCTCGCGCACGGGCTGGCGGAGCTGCCCGGAGTGACGATCGACCCCTCCACGGTCGAGACCAACATCGTGATCTTCGAGGTCGACCAGGCGCCGGCGCGCGCGTCCGAGCTGGCGGACGCGGGTGTCGACATCGGCGCGCTCGACGCGCGTCGCATGCGCGCCGTGACGCACCTCGACGTGGACCCCGCCGGGATCGAGCGGGCGCTTCAGGCGTTCCGGGCCGTGCTCGGCTGATGGGAGAGGTCGTGGGCATCTACACGGCGCCGGAGCCGCACGGGCCCACGGCGCCCGTCGAGCGGGTACGGGTGCTCCCGGGCCGCGGACCGGAGGGCGACCGGTACTTCCGGCCCGAGGGGACCGAGCGCCACGAGCCCGGGACCGGGCACGACCTGACGCTCGTCGAGGTGGAGGCGATCGATGCCCTCGCGGAGGAGACCGGCATCCGGCTCGAGCCCGGCGAGGCGCGGCGGAACATCGTGACGCGCGGGGTCGCGCTGAACGACCTGGTGGGCCAGGCCTTCCGCGTGGGCGATGTCCGCTGCGTCGGCGTCGAGCCGTGCGACCCATGCCGCAACCTCGAGCGCATGACCCAGCCGGGCGTCCTCCGCGGCCTGGTCGGGCGCGGCGGGCTCTACGCGGATGTCGTGCGCGGCGGCGAGATCGCCGTCGGCGACGCGGTGGAGCCGGTCTAGCGGCTCCGGTCCGCTGCTAGCCTCTCGCGCCGTGCCAAAGGTCTGCTACTCGTGCGGGAAGGGACCCGCGTTCGGGAATAGCCGCAGCCACTCGATGGTGGCCTCCAAGCGGCGCTTCAACCCGAACCTCCAGAAGGTCCGCATCCAGGTCGCCGGCTCGCCTCGCCGCGAGTACGTCTGCACGCGCTGCCTGAAGGCCGGCAAGGTCGAAAAGGCCGTCTGAGCCGCACCCGCCCGGCCGCCGCGGCCCCGCGCGAAAGACATCCGCGAGCAGGGGTGGCGAAAACGCGCCATCCGGGTTAGGTTGGAGCCAGTCTTGCTGGCAGGGAGGACTCGCACCCACCGTGCTGCCGCGGCCGCGATCGCAGCCCTTGCGATCGCGGCGCCGCCGGCCCGGATCGGCGCCTACTACACGTCCAGCTCGTAGTCGAACCAGGCCGACCGGCCGGCGCCCGTCCGCTCGTACAGCGCCTGGGCGGTGCGATTGTCGAGCGCCGTCGACCAGGTCAGCTTCGACGCGCCGCGCTCGCGGGCCACGGCGGCCGAGTGCTCGATCAGCGCCCGCCCCACTCCGCCGCCGCGCGCGGCCGGCACTACGAACAGGTCGTTGAGCAGGACCACCTCGGTGGCCGAGATCGACGAGAAGGTCCAGTAGAGGCACGCGTGCCCCACCAGCTCGTCCCCGCGCCACGCCCCGAGCAGCAGCCCGTCGTCGCTCGGCGCGAGGAAGCGGCGGAAGAAGTCGGCGTTGCGGGCGCCGTCGGGCTCCGCGACGCCGTAGAAGCGCTGGTAGTCCGCGATGAGCGGCAGCACGCGCTCGAACTCCGGCGGCGCGATGGGCGCCACCGCCAGCTGGGGCGCCGCGCCTACGCGGCCTCCTCGCCGCGCTCCATGTCGCGCAGCGCCCGGATGGCCTCCTTGCGCTGCTCCTTCGTGGTCCGGTCGAGGATCAGCACCCCGTTCAGGTGGTCCAGCTCGTGCTGGATGACCCGCGCCTCGAGTCCGGACGCCTCGACCACCAGCGGGTCGCCGAACTCGTCCCGGGCCTCCACGCGCACGTGCACCGGGCGCTCGACGTCGACGTGTATGCCCGGAATCGAGAGGCAGCCCTCCTCGGCGGGCTCGATCTCCTCGGCCTCCCAGTCGAGCTCCGGGTTCACAAGCGTCACGAGGGGCGCGTCCTGGCCCACGCGATAGACGAGGACCCGCTGCGAGATGCCGAGCTGCGGCGCCGCCAGCCCGACGCCCAGCGCGTCTCCCATGATGCCGGTCATCCGGGCCACCTGGTTGCGGAGGGAGTCGTCGAAGCGGTCGACGGGGGTGGCGCGGCTCTTCAGCACCGGATCGCCGAAGCGGCGGATGAACGACATGGCCGCCACGCGACGAGCCTCCAGCTCCGGGTCGAGCTGCGGCTCTTCCTCTTCGTCTTCCTCCTCCTCGAGGTCCGGCGCTTCGTCGAGCTCGGGCTCGAGCTCCTCGTCCGGAGTCGGGAGCTCCTCGTCCGGGGTCGGGCGCGCCTCATCCACCCCGCTGATCTTACTGAGGGTCGACGTCCACCGAGAAGCTGGCCGCGGACAGCGAGCGGTCGCCCGCGGCGCCGTCGACGGCGCGTCTGACGGCGCGCACGACGGTGGCGCGCGCGTCCTCGCCAGCCGGCGCCTTGATGAGGATCTGGGCACGCTCGCGGCCCTTGAGCCGGAAGAGCGGCGCCGGACCGAGCACGGAGCACCCGGGCGCGTCGAGCCGCTGACGCACCGCCGCCGCGGCCGTGGCCTCCGGGCCCGGCACGCGGGAGGAGCACACCACGCGGATCAGGTGCGAGAACGGCGGATAGCGCAGCGCGCGGCGGCGCGCAACCTCGCCGGCAAGGAAGCCCTCGGCGTCGTGGGCCGCCGCGTGGCGCAGCGACCGCGCCGAGGGGTCCAGCGCCTGGACGATGACGCGTCCACCCCGCGGCCCGCGACCGCTGCGCCCGGCGAGCTGGGCCACCAGCGAGAACGTGCGCTCCTCGGCGCGGAAGTCGGGGAAGCGGAGCGTGGCGTCGGCGTCCACGACCACGCCCAGCGTGACCTCCGGGAAGTCGTGGCCCTTGGCCACCATCTGCGTGCCGACCAGGACGCCGGACGGTGCGGCGTCGAAGCGCCGGAGCAGATCGAGCACGGCACCCCGTCCGGCGGAGGCGTCGGCGTCGAGCCGGAACACCGGCAGCGGGGCCACGAGTGCCTCCATCTCGCGCTCGAGCCGCTCGGTACCGGTGCCGTGCCGCGCGAGCGACACCGAGCCGCAGTCGGGGCACGCCGATGGAACGGGCTGGGCGTGGCCGCAGTGGTGGCAGGAGACGCGGCCGGCGGCGCGGTGGAGCACCAGCGAGACGTCGCACTGGGGACACTGCCACACGCGACCGCACGATCGGCACGAGAGGAAGTTGGACCAGCCGCGGCGGTTGAGCAGGACGATGGCCTTCTCACCGCGCACGCGGACGTGCTCCAGGCCCTCGAGCGCACGGGCGTGGAGCAGCCCAGCCGCCTCCAGCGACCCCACCAGCTCCACGGGCGGCAGCGAGCGCCCGTCCACGCGGTCAGGGAGGGTGATCCTTTGGAGGGCCACCCAGCTCTCGGGCCGGGGTGTGGCGCTGCCGGAGACCAGCACCGCGCCGCACTGCTGCGCGCGGCGCTCGGCCACGCGGCGGGCGTCGTAGCGCGGATCCCCCTCCTGCTTGTAGGACGAGTCGTGCTCCTCGTCGACCACGATCAGCCCGATGTCCGACAGCGGGGCGAACACGGCCGAGCGCGGGCCGACGCACACGCGGGCCTCGCCGCGGCGCAGCCGAAGCCACTCGTCGTGTCGCTCGCCCGCGCCGAGCCGCGAGTGGAGCACGGCCACGGTGTCGCCGAAGCGCTGCTCGAAGCGGGCGGCGGTCTGCGGGGTGAGCGCGATCTCGGGGACGAGCACGATGGCCGAGCGCCCGCGCTCGAGGGCAGCGGCCGCCGCGCGCAGGTAGACCTCGGTCTTGCCGCTGCCGGTGACGCCGTGGAGCAGCAGGCCCTCGCCCGGCGACGGCGCGTCCATGCGGGCCGCGATGGCCCGCAGCGCGTCGTGCTGGCCGGCGGTCAGCTCGAGGTCGGTGGCGGCGCGGGCCCCGACGGACTCGAGCGCCGGGCGGCGCCGCTGCTCGGCGCGCTCCAGTCGCAGCAGCCCCCGCGACTCGAGCGAGCGCAGCGTGGAGTGGTCGCAGCCGGTGGCGCGCGTGACGTGCGTGGCGGTGTGGGCGCCGTCCCGAAGCGATTCGAGCGCCGCGCGCTGGCGCTGGCCCAGTCGCCCTCCCGACTCGAGGGCGGTGCGCCCCGCGTGGGTGATGGTGGCGGCCAGGGTGCGCCGTATGCCGACGCGCGGCATGCCGCCGATCCCCGACCCCGGCGGCAGCACGAGCGCCAGCCCGCGGGCGGGGGTCGAGCAGTACTCGTCGGCCACCCAGAGG
>JAXDIC010000258.1:0-20502 GCA_034664185.1 Thermoleophilaceae bacterium | reverse complement strand
GCTCTGGTGATCGCCAACCTGGGCACGCTTTCCGCTGAGTTCGCCGGAGTGGCGGCGGGGTTCGAGCTGCTCGGCGGTGTCAGCCGCTACGTCAGCGTGCCGCTGGCGGCCCTCGGGGTCTCGCTGCTCGTCCTGCGCGGGTCCTTCCACCGCGTCGAGCACGTCCTGCTGGCTCTGACCGGCGTATTCGTCGCTTACATCCTTTCGGGTTTCCTCGCACACCCCGACTGGACCGCGACAGCCAAGGGCCTGGTCGTGCCGGGGATGCCGCTCACGCGCGAGGCCGTGCTCGTCGCCGTGGCCACTCTGGGGACGACGCTGGCACCGTGGGGCCTTGCCTTCATCCAGTCGTATGCGGTCGACAAGCGGCTCAAGGTCGAGGACCTTAAAAACGAGCGCATCGACGTCATCGTCGGCGCTCTGCTGACGGGGGTCATCGGCCTCTTCATAGTCATCGCGTGTGCCGCCACGCTGCACGTGCGTGGCATCACGATCAACGATGCGGGCGACGCCGCGCGTGCCCTCGAGCCGCTCGCCGGCCACCTCGCATCGACGCTGTTCGGCTTCGGCTTCGTCGGCGCGGCGCTGCTCGCCGCCGCGATCGTCCCGCTGTCGACGGCGTACTCGGTCGCCGAGGCGTTCGGGGCGCCGTGCGACGTCAACGACAGCCTGAAGGAGGCGCCGCTCTTCTACGCGAGCTTCGTCGCGATGGTCGTCCTCGCGGCGGCGCTGGTCCTGATTCCGGGCGCGCCGCTCGTGCCGATCCTGTTCCTCTCCCAGGCTCTCAACGCTGTGCTGTTACTCGTGCTACTGCCCTTCATGCGGCATCTCGCGCGGGACCCAGCCGTGATGGGACCGCATGCCATCGGTCGCTACGGCCGGGTGCTGACCGGTCTTGCGCTGGCCCTGGTCGCGGTGTCGGTGGGCGCGCTCGGGGTGCTGAGTGTGGGTTAGCCCGCTAAACGAGGATTGCGGTCAGCTCGCCGTGATGTAGCCGGCCATGTAGCCGGGGTGGGTCATCGCCCATCCGGCGGCGCCGCTGTCGCACACGATGTTGCAGACCCACAGGAAGCGACCGGCCTTCTTGGCGACGATCGAGTAGGTGTGCACACCCGGCTGCACGATGATCTCCACGCCGGTCTCGACGGAGGTGATGCTGTGCGGGACATCGTCCGTGTTGTTGATGCGCAACCGTGTGGGCTGCCCGACCTTGACCGTGTAGTTGGTCTTCGAGAACGAGTCGTGCATCTTCCCGTCAGGGCCTCTCTTGTTTCCTCCGACGATGCTGACGTCGATCGGCGGCGCGCTGGGCGAGCTCGGGGCGGCTGCGACTGGCGCACGCGTTGCCGGCACGTTGGAGTCGGCCTTCCCGCTGCTGACGATCAGGGCGACCGTCGACATTATGAGCGCGGCGAAGATCGCCAACCCACCCAGAATCTGAAGCGTGATCTTTCCCTCGCGTCGCACCGTGGCGTCGAATTGCTCCTGATCCGTCGGCGGTGGCGGAACGGTGGGGCCGTGACCGAACCCGTTGTCAGTTGTCGGCGGATTGGGTGGTGTCAGCGTTGGGGTCATGTCTTGCTCCTGGCGGTGGTCGGACTGAGGGCGGTTGGGGCCACTGCCGCCTCAGGGGCGCTTGCGCGCGCCATGAAGGCGCCGAAGCGGTCGGCGATTCGCTGGTGGTCCGCGGATGACCTCCGCGTCGGTGCCGGACGCCGAGATCGTGGCTCCGCCGACCGCAGACCGCCGGGTGAGGTCCCGCATGACGGGCAGCGGGCGTCGATCACGTCGTTCGGGCTCGCGGCGCTGTACAGGCCGGCGTTGCAAGATGAGCAGACGAGATGGGGCAACAGGGCCCCCCTTTTCGGTCGGTGTCTAACGGGACCATAGCCGATCTAGAAATCTAGAAACGCTATTCTGGTGTTGTGCCTCCAGCAGACCCGCCCAAATGGACGTTTCTCACCAACCACGCCCAGGTGCTGCTCTGCATCGCGGACGATCCGGGCATCCGGCTGCGCGACATCGGGAGTGGGGTGGGGATCACCGAACGGGCCGCGCACCGGATCGTGGGCGAGCTCGAGGCGTCGGGCTACCTCTCACGTGAGCGGCACGGGCGCCGCAACCGCTACGCGATCAAGCCGTACCTGCCCCTTCCCGACTCACTCGCTCGCGAGCGCCAGATCGGTGATCTGCTCGACGTCCTGGTCGATCAGACCCAGGCGCCGCGCAAAGCGCTGCCGTGACGGCCGCAACCAGCTCGAGCAGCTCCGCGCCGAAGCCACCTATCGCCGGAGCATCTCAAGCACCTGCTCAATCGCGGCCGCGCGAATCCTTCGCAGCCGGGTAGCGGTGCGCCAGGCGCGGGAGCCTCGGATGGCTTCCAGCGTCCCCTCCACCTCGCGGACCCTGGTCGCCAGGCGGTCGCGCTCCGCGACGGTCGCGGCCGCGGTGGCGAGCAGCTCCAGGTCGTCGACGAGACGCGGCGAGGTGGCGGCGTTCGACGGCACGTCGGGCCCGGGCGCCCCGTTCAGCCGGTGCCGCCGCAGGGCCCCGCGGATCACGTCCGCGAGCTCCGGGTCGTTGCCTCCGGCTTCGGCAGCCCGCAGCGCCGCGCGCCAGGGCGCGCCACCGAAGCGGATGGCGACCTGCTCCAGATCGGATAGCGCGATCTCCGGCAGCGAGGCGAAGGCCTGCGACAGGCCCAGCAGGCGGAGCTCGGCCTGCGTACGAAGGCACTTCTCACATTGGCCGCAGTTGTACGCGCCACCGCGGTTCTCCCAGCACACGCGCAGCCACCTTCGAGCCGGCTCGCAGTCGGCCAGCACGCGCAGCTTGTGGCGCCGCGTGGCCTCGCAGCCGTCGTGGACCAGCTCCATGTTCTCGGTGCTCCAGAGCGGATCGAGCAGCGGATGGGACCCGAGCGGGTTGAGCATCGCGTACGTCATGGTCGCCGGCACGTACACGCGGCTGAACCGCGAGGAGAGCAGAAGCGCGACGCTGGCCAGCGCGGATCCGTGAAAGTCCTCCCAGTACAGGCAGCGTTCGGAGAACGATCGGACGTCGGTCTCCACCTCGATGAGTGGAAGTCCCAGCTCGGCAGCGGCCTGGCGCACGCCCTCGCCCACCAGGGCGCGCAGCTCCGGGGCGTCCAATGGCACGTCGAAGCCGTGGACGTAGATCAGCGAGGTCAGCTCGTCCCGGTGCTTGAGCGCTGTGTAGAACGAGTCCACCCCGGCGGTGAAGAAGCTTGCGGCCGCGCCGCTCTGGCTGGCACGCGCAGGCCGTCGCGGGGTGGCCTGGACGGGGACTCGCTCGTAGGCGGGCGTCGTGCCCCGCTCCACCTCGGCGTGGTGCGCCCAGGCGGCCAGGATGTCCTGGATCGCCGGCACCGTCGAGAGGAGCCGCTCGGAGATCGGCAGTTCCATCCGGAGTGGCTCCCTCAGGGCCATCGCGGGCATCAGGGCGGCGGCGAGGTAGGCGTCCTCGGGGTGCTCCGGGGGCTCGACGGACAGCGTGTAGCTGACCTGCCGACTGATGCCGTCGTCCGAGTGGACAGCGGTGGAGACGCGGTCGCCTTCGACCACCGGGGCTTCGACTAGCACGGCCGCCTCACCCTACTGCCACGCGGGCCTGGTCGGCTATCTTGCGCGCGGCGCCCGATGCGAGGAACGAGCACAATCCGCCGCGCCGAACCCCGCACCGGTTCACGTGAGCTCTCTCTGGAGGCCCTGGCGGACCTGCAGCTGATCTGGGACTACCTGGCGGCGAGCGACGCGCCCGCCGAGGTGGACGTGCTCTTCTGCTTCGGGAGCCTGGACAGTGCGGTGCCAGCCACAGCCGCACGGCTCTACGCCGCGGGCGTCGCCCCGTGGGTGCTGGCCACCGGAGGCAGCCGGGGCCGAACCGACGCACACGGGACGGAGTCGGAGGCCTTCGGGGCGGCGCTGGAGGAGGCCGGCGTGCCTCGCGAGCGGGTGATCGTGGAGCTGCGTGCCAACAACACCGGCGAGAACGTGGCGCTCGGCATGCAGGCGCTGGCGGGGCGCGGGATCGAGGTTCGGTCCACCGCGCTGGTGGCCTGGCCGCTGTCGACCCGACGCTGCATCGCGACCTTCGCCCGCGCCTTCCCCGACGTCCGGACCTACAGCTGTCCGTCGACCTGCGACTTCCCTCCCGGCGGCCGGGCGGGCCGGCGCCTGGTCGAAGCGGCACTCGCGGAGCTCCACCGGCTGAGGCTGTATCCCGAGCTTGGCTACATCGCGGCGCAGGAGATACCCACCGCGGTGCGCCACGCGGAGGAGAGGCTGAGCGCGCTCGCGGGCATTCGGGACGACACCGGGGCAGAGCCTTGAGCGTTCTTGCCCGGAACCCTCCGGTTGCGCTCTCCCCCAGCGCAGGCCCGGGAGACGGCGACGAGCTCGTCATCGTCACCGAGCAGGCCGGGGAGATGGGCGGCACCGAGCGTGTCCTGTCGGCGCTGATCGCGAGCTACCCCCGGGCGCGCCTGCTGGCACCCCGGTTCGAGCGGTCGAACGTGCCAGCGGGCGCCCAGCCCGAATGGGATTCGCGTGTGGTCGAGCTGGGCCGGGCGCGGCGCAAGCTCCACCACCTTGCGCCGGTGTATGCGCGCTGGGTGGCCGCGGCCCCGATCGAGCGAGCACGCGTGGTGCTCACGCTGGTGCACGGCGGCTGGGCGGCGGCCGCGCCGGTGCCGTCCGGCGCTCGTCACGTCAGCTACTGCGCGGGCCCGCCACGAGCCCTGTACGGGCAGGAGGACCACTACCTGCGCGCGTACCCGGCGGCCGCCCGCCCGTTCCTGCGCGCCGCTCTGCCGCCTCTTCGCGCCCACTACCGCGCCCTGATGCGGCGGTCGGGCCGGCTGCTGACCAACTCGCTGGCGTCGGCCGCCGGGCTCGAGCGCCTGGTGGGCCAGAGGGCCGAGGTCGTGTACCCGCCGGTTCGCACCGACTTCTTCACGCCCGGCACCGGCCCGCGAGAGCACTTCCTCGCCGTCGCCCGCGTCACGCCGCAGAAGCGAATCGACGTGCTGGTGGACGCGTTCCGCGGGCTGGACGAGCGCCTGGTGGTGGTGGGGGGTGGACCCTGGCTCGACCGGCTGCGCGCTGCCGCGCCGCCCAATGTCAGCTTCGCCGGCTATGTGTCCGACGACGAGCTTCTCCGCCTCTACCGCCGAAGCCACGCTGTCGTCTGCCCGTCGGTGGAGGAGTTCGGCATCGTGATGGTCGAGGCGCACGCGTGCGGGACGCCGGTCGTTGCGCCGCGCGCCGGCGGTGCGCTCGAGATCGTCGCCGACGGCGCGACCGGGCTCTTGGTCGACCGGCTCGACGCCGAGAGCGTCAGGTCCGCCGTGCGGGCGATTCGCGGGCGCGCCTTCGACGCGCGCGAGCTACGCGCTTCGGCTGAGCGCTTCTCGGTCGACCGGTTCGCGTCGCGCATGGACGCGATCCTCGCGGAGGAGCACGAGCTGAGCCTGGCCCCGCGCTGACCCGCGGTCAGGCGGCTGCGGCACGCCGGTCCCGCGCCGCGGCGAGTAGGGCGTCCTCGATCCGCTCCAGCGGGCGCTCGCTGAGGACACGCCCGGCGGCGGCCACCCCGGCGTCGCGGGCGCGCTGCCAGGCTCGTGGGTCCTCCAGCCGGCGGATGGCCGTCGCCCACGCGCCCGGACCGTCGCGCGGGGTCACGCGCTGACCGGCGGGGACGGTTTCCCGAAGGCCCCCGGCGTCGGATGCGAGCGTCGGCACGCCGGCGGCCAGACCCTCGAACGCGACGCGGCCGAACGGCTCGTCGAGCTGCGACGGGACGATGAGCGCCGCGGCGCCGTCGAGCACGTCGGAGATCTCGCCGGGCGGCGGGCGCAGCGTCACGTTGGGAAGCCGATCCAGCTCGGCGGCCACGTCCGCGCGGATCCCCGCGGGAGGCACCTGGATGAGCACGCCGCGGTCGGGCACCAGGGCCGCGATCGGCGCCAGCATCAGGGCGCCCTTGTCCGGGGTCCAGACGGACGACATCGCTGCCACGTGGCCGTCGATCCGCGCCCGCGCGGGCGCGGGCGCCGCCGCCACGGGCGCCGCCACCAGCGGACGGCGGCCACAGGCCCGTTCGAACACGTCGGCCATCGCCCTGCTCGGCGCGACCAGCAGGGACGCGGACCGGAGCGCCCGCTCCTGCGCCGCGCGGGCGGCCCAGAGCGCCCGGCGTTCCGGTGGCCCCAGGCTGAGCGCCCTCGGGCAGTCCCGGCAGCGCGACTCCGGATGGCACTCGCTCCCCGTCCCGAACGCCCAGTGACACAGCGCCTCGTAGCTCGGCACGAACAGCACGCCGGCCGCGCCGAATTGCCGTGCGGCGTCGATCGCCACCGGGCCTGTGTGCAGCTGCCCGGCGACCACGTCAGCGCGGCGATCGGCCAGCAGCCGCCGAAGCGCAGCCGCCATCGCGGTGCGGCGCTCGGCGCGCGCCCGCCAGCTCCGCCCGGAGGCGGGCGGCGCCAGGGGCGTCCACTCGACGCCGCGCGGAGGCTGGCCGTCCGCATCGTCACGCGCAAAGGCGATCGCCCGCACGCGATGACGCTTGGCGAGATGCTCGAGCAGCTCGTGCCAGAACCGCTCCGCGCCCCCGGCCGGGGGCGCGAGCGAATCGGCGACGAAAACGAGATCGAGGCGGGCGGCGATGGGAGGAGGGTTCCGGTCAACGCCGGGATGGTGCCGACGCAATCCTTTGGGGGAGGGCAGAAGCGTCCTCGGGCCAGCGCCGGCCGGGGTTCTTGCGCAGGATGACCGCGAACTCGTAGCCGGTCACCTGCGCGGCCTCGATGTCCGCGGGCGGCCGCAGCGCCACCAGGAACGCGAGGAAGGTGTCCAGCTCCCAGACGTGGAAGTGGTTGCGCGCGCCCTGGGCGGCGAACTCGTCGGCGCGCCTGGCCACCTGGTCCTCGGGAACGCACTCGATGATGCGCGCCCACTCCTCGTAGTGCTGGCGCCGGGAGACCTCCGGACCCTCGCGGTGGTCGCGCAGCAGGTGCTCGACCGTCGTGCGCTCGCGCCTTCCGTCGAAGCTGTGGCGGGCGTCGGGCAGCGTGAGGAACAGGATCCCGCCGGGACGCAGCACGCGTAGGAAGTGGTGCAGCGCCTCGATCGGGTCCTCGGCGTGCTCGAGCATGTGGTTCGCGATCACGAAGTCGAGCGACCCGTCCTCGAACTTGCCCAGGCGCTCCCCCTCGTCGATCACGTCGGGCGCCATCAGCCAGTCGTGCTCGGGGTAGATCTCGCGCAGCTCGTCGCCACTGGCGTGGTCCACGTAGCGGACCCGCGCCGCGGGGGGCACGCGCAGGGGGCTGTAAAGGGCACCGATCTCGATCCCGTCGCCGCGCAGGTAGCGGAAGGCCAGGTCGTCGCGGGTGGCCTGCCAGTGGGGGGGACCGGAGCGAGCGACCCAGTCGCGCAGCTTGCGGCGTAGTCGCCGGGCGTACTTCCAGCGCCCGGTCCGCTCGCGGAGCCCTCTGATCGCGGCCTCGAGCGCCACGCCGCCAAGCGTAGATGACGGCCGCCTCACTGTGGACCGGACTCAAAGGGGTAGACGTGGGGCCGCACCTGTATTACGTTGTCCCGCGGAGGGTTCGCAGCAGGGGTCGGGAGAGACGCGTTGGCCGCGGGGTCGCGCAGTAAGCAACGGGACGGAACCGCGCGCGACGCGGGGCCGAAAACAGCCGCTGTGCGGCGCAAAGAAAGAGGTTCTTCGAATGCGTGCAGTTCGGATCGTTCTAGTCGCCGTAGCCTCGGCGGCCCTGATTGCCGGGTGCGGGTCGAGCAGTAAGAAGAAGCCCGCCGCGCCCAAGACCGTCACGCCGTCCCACGCGAGCCCCGATGGGGCCATGGCCGGGCTCCTGGCAGCGATGAAGACTGGGGACAACACGCAGGTCCAGGGGTGGCTCTCACCGGTCCCGCCGGGCGACCGAACGAGCATCGAGCAGTCGGTGCGCATGCAAAAGGACCTCGGTCTCAACGGCAAGCTGTTCTGGGAGGTCGACAAGCTCGCGGTGAAGAGCACGCAGACCACGGGCTCCAGCGCCACGGTCGCGCTGTCGGGGCCGATCATCTGGTGCCTGGGCACCGGTCCGTCGGACCCCAAGGCCAGCTGCGCGCGGCCCGACGGCTCGCAGGGGCAGGCTGCTCCCGTCTACAAGGTCGTGAAGCAGACCGGCCAGTGGTATGTCGACATCGACATCAACAACGGCCGCACGATTCCCGGGAACCCCGGCCTGTCGTCATCGACGCCGTCCACAACCGGCACGACCACGACGCCGTCCACCGGCAACCCGGCTGCCAAGTCGAAGCTCCAGAGCCTGGGCGGGACGTTCAACTCGGGGCAGCTCCGGTTCTTCAAGCAGGTGGCGGCCGACGCCAAGGCGCGCAACTTCGCCGCGGTGAAGGCCGACGTCAGCCAGTTCCGCGACGTGATCTTCAACTTCGACGCCGAGGTCCGGAAGATCCAGTTCCCGCCGTCGATCCAGACGGACGTGAACGCCATGCTGGAGGGTGACCGGACGCTGATCGCCGAGCTGGACGCCATGGGCTCGTCGAGGGGCTTCGTGGACTTCCAGCCGCTGTTCAAGCGCTTCTTCCGGGACAAGCGCACGGCGATCGCCGCGATCAACAAGGTGATCGGCGAGCTGTAGCCGTAGGAGGGGGAGCTCTAGCCAGCCCCGCGCTGGCCTACGAACTCCCAACCGTGCCTGGCGGCGGCCGCTAGCGCCGCCGCCAGGTCGACCTCCTCGTCGGGCGAGGACGTGCCGGCCTCGAGGAAGAAGCCCTCGATGCCGGCGGG
Organism: Thermoleophilaceae bacterium; assembly: GCA_034664185.1. Taxonomy (GTDB): domain Bacteria; phylum Actinomycetota; class Thermoleophilia; order Solirubrobacterales; family Thermoleophilaceae; genus AC-37. Next base: position 11,661 of record JAXDIC010000258.1, on the reverse strand, counting down.
GGTGAAGAGCACGACCCGGCGTCCCGGCTCCTGGCCGACGTTGCCGCCCGAGTGGACCGCTCCGCGGGGCACGTGGATGGTCTGGCCAGGGGACAGGCGCGATCGGGTGCCGTCGACGTCCATCTCGAACTCGCCCTCGACCACGTGGATGGTCTCGGCCTCGTTCGCGTGCCGGTGGGCCGGTAGTGACCAGCCAGGGAGTGGCTGGTCGACCAGCATGCAGAACGCCCCGCCGGTCTGGGCGCTGACGAGGTGGACCTCGGTGCGGAGGCCACCCGGCAGCCACACCACCCGAGGCTCCGCGACCATGGTTGAGAACATACCGCCGGTAGGAGCGCTCAGGGTCCCAGCCAGCCGGCCGAGATGGAACGCGCGCACACCCGCGCTCCCCGCGGCAGCACAAGACGCAGCTCGCGCCCGAGGTTGACCACCTCGCGTCCGTGGCGGCCGCTGAGCGGCACCAGCCCGTCGTGGCCCGGCACCGTGGAGGTGACCACGCCCGGGGTGGAGGAGCCGCGCCGCACGTCGTAGGTCAGCTCCGCGTAGAGCGACTGCCCCGCGTACAGGCGCTGGGTGGCGAACAGGACGCCGCCCGGCGCGCCATCGGCCGACAGGCACGGCCGTCCGCCGTCCCCACCGCGGGTGCCGCTCAGGAGGCGCAGCGTGCCGGTGCCGGCGATCGCCTGCGGGCCTCCGCTGAGTGGCTCGAGCCGCGCTGGGCGCAGGTGGCCGTCGTCGCGCACCTGGAGCGGGTCGGCCGCGGCCACCGCGACGTGCAGGCGCGGCGCGACGGCCGGAACGAAGCGCTCCAGGCGGTTCCACGGGCGGCCCGACCCGGCGATCACGTAGTCCGGCAGGCGGTCGTCGATGGCCACCACCGGTCCCCGGCGCCCCAGCATCGCCGTGTCGCGCCTGAGGTTGTCCACGTACGCCTTCCCCGGGCCACTCTGGCGCTCGCGCCACTGGCGCGAGATGTCGGCCCCCGTGGCCACCGCCACGGCCAGGTACGTGCACAGCGCCCCGGCGGCGAGGCCCACAGCCAGCCGCCGTGGCAGAGCCGGCCAGGCGCGCCGCGGATCCGCTGACGCGCGGCCGTCGGCCACGTCGCGGGGAAAGAACGCGAAGCCCAGCGCGAGCGGCAGGAGCCACGCCATCTCGGTGTCGTAGCGCAGCTCGGACGCGACCTTGTGCAGGCCGTAGTTGCCCAGGCGCCCGAGCCCCACGAGTGTCGCGTTGGCCACGAAGACCACGCCCAGGAACGTCCACGCGCGCCAGGCGCTGCGCTTGCGCCAGATGCTGGCCGCCGCGACCGCGATCAGCAGCGCCTGGGCCGCCACCGCCAACAGCAGCACCAGCCCGCGCGCGTCGGCCCCGGCCTGCACGCCGGCGAACGCCGGCGTCACGCCCTTGAACCAGGCGGTCCACAGGTAGGTGCCCAACAGGTGCAGCGAAGGGCGCGTGGCCTTCTGGGGCGCGTAGTTGGCGAGGTAGTTCCAGAGGTAGAGGGCCGCGGGGGGCGCGAAGGCCAGCCAGGTCCAGCGCTCCGGCCCGGCGATCGCACGCAGCGCGCGTCTGGGGCGGGCGTCGAGGAACAGGACCCGGATCAGCACCAGATACAGCGGGACGAACAGGACCTTGATGTAGAAGAGGAGGCCCAGCGAGAACGACGCGACGGACAGCACCAGAGCCGCGCGTGAGCCGTCCTGGCGGTGGCGCAGGTAGGCGTGGACGGCCAGCAGGGTGAGGAACGTCGAGGGCAGCTTGTGCAGCCCGTCGGCGAACCAGAGGAACGTCGGCACCAGGACGATCGAGGTGCCGAACAGCAGGACCAGCACCAGGTTGGAGCGGCGGCGGCCGAAGAGGCGCACGCAGATCAGGTGGAACAGCACCAGTGACCCGGCCAGCAGCACCAGCATCGCCCCCAGCGCGGCCGTCCAGCTCACCGGGGCGAGCTCCGCCAGCGCCCAGTACCCAAGCCGGTGTCCGGGGGCGTAGTGCACGAACACCTCGCGCCCGAGGTAGCCCAGGTTCAGCCCGTTGCTCGTGAACAGGCCCGGGCCCGCCACGGTGTCGTGCGCGATCGCGATGTGCAGCCAGTCGTCGCCCGCGAAGTAGCTGTGCCGTGCCAGGACCGCCTGGACGACCACCGCGGCGGCGACCACGATGGCGGGCGCGACGCCCCGGCGCAGGTTGGGCCTCCAGCCGCCGCGGAGCGCCCAGGCGCCGCACGCGACCATGAACGGGGCGCCCGCCGCGAAGGATATCGGGCCCCACCTGGCGGCGCTGCCCGCGTCGCCCGCCGCCAGCTGCCCGGCCATGCGCACCAGCGCGTAGCCGGCGACCAGCGCCGTCGCGGCCAGCGCGGAGGCGGCCGCCACGGCGCACACGGCGTAGCCGGCCGCCGCGAGCCAGCGCTGTGGTCTGCCTCCCCACACGCGGAGCCATGATCGCGCACGACTATCCTTCCCGCGCCTTGGCCCTTCCGTCCCAGTCCGAGGACTTCCCCGCCTGGTACCAGGAGGTGGTCAAGCAGAGCGGTCTGGCCGAGTCGGCGCTCGGGCGCGGGTCGATGGTCATCAAGCCCTACGGCTTCGCGCTGTGGGAGGCGATCCAGGAGGCGTACGACCGCCGGATCAAGGCCACCGGCCACGAGAACGTCTACTTCCCGCTGCTGATCCCGTACCACCTGCTCGAGCGCGAGGCCGACCACGTGGAGGGCTTCGCCCCCGAGGTGGCCGTGGTCACCCACGCGGGCGGCCAGAAGCTGGAGGAGCCGTACGCGATTCGGCCCACGTCCGAGACGATCATCTGGGCCACGGTTGGCAACTGGATCCAGTCATGGCGCGACCTGCCGCTGCTGCTCAACCAGTGGTGCAACGTGGTGCGCTGGGAGATGCGGCCGAGGCTCTTCCTGCGGACCACCGAGTTCCTGTGGCAGGAGGGTCACACCGCCCACGAGACCGAGGCCGAGGCCTGGAAGGAGACGCGGATGATCCTGCGCTCCGTCTACCAGCGCGTGGCCGAGCGGGAGCTGATGCTGCCCGTGATCGTGGGCCGCAAGTCGGCATCCGAGCGATTCGCGGGAGCCGTCGAGACGCTGTCGATGGAGGCCCTCATGCGCGACGGCCGCGCGCTGCAGGCCGGCACCTCGCATTACCTGGGCCAGAACTTCGCGCGCGCCTACGACGTGCGCTTCACCGGCCGCGATGGCACCGAGGAGTTTCCGCACACCACGTCGTGGGGAGTCAGCAGCCGGCTGGTGGGCGCCCTGGTGATGACCCATGGCGACGACCAGGGGCTGCGCCTGCCGCCCAGCCTCGCCCCACACCAGGTGGTCATCGTGCCGATCTACCGCTCCGACGAGGAGCGCGAGGTCGTCATGGGCGAAGTGGACCGGATCGAGAAAGCGCTGCGCCGCAAGCGGGTACGCGTCCACACCGACGACCGCGACCAGCACCGGCCCGGCTACAAGTTCAACGAGTGGGAGCTGAAGGGCGTGCCGCTGCGCATCGAGCTGGGCCCGCGCGACATCGCCGCCGGCCAGGCGACGATCTTCCGGCGCGACCTGGCGACCAAGGAGGCGGTGCCGCTTCGGGAGCTGGCGCCGCTGGCAAAGGAGCTCCTGGGGGACGTACAGCGCGGGCTGTTCGAGGACGCCAGGCGCTTCCGCGACGAGCACACCTACACGCCGGCCAGCTGGGACGAGATGCGCGAGCTGCTGAGCCGCGCGGCGGGTTTCGTGATCGCGGGCTGGTGCGGCGACGAGGTCTGCGAGGAACGCGTCAAGCAGGAGACCAAGGCCACCATCCGTTGCCTGCCTCTGCGCCGCCAGCGCACCGACGGGGACTGCCTGGTTTGCGGCCGGCCGGCCCGCGAGCGGGCCTACTGGGCCCAGGCGTACTGAGCGCCGCGCACTAGCCGCGGCCTGGCAGCCGCTGGCCGAAGCGCGACGCCCACGGCAGCCGCGGGCGGCCGGTGCCGAGACTGCCCGTCAGCGGGGCCTCGGCCTCGATGTGGCCCAGCAGGTCGGGATCGCCGTAGCCCAGGTAGACCGACTCGGACGGGTCGGTCGTGAGCAGCTGGTCTCCCGTGATCGGGTGGAGCGACGAGAACAGCGGCAGCCTGCCCTCGCCCGCCTCGCGGCGCAGGTACCCGAGCGTCGAGCCGTTGGGTCCGGACGGCGCGGCCGGCCGCGCCGCAGCCAGCCCCACGGTGCGAGAGAGCGTCGCGCGGACGCGCGTGCCGAGCCCCTCGCTAGAGTCGCGCCACGACAGAGGCGCCAGGGCCCAGCGCGCGGCGCGGGCCACGGTGAGAGGTCGCGGCGCCGGCACGTGCTCGGCGCTCACCAGGAAGCCCTCCGGGCTCATCGACAGCGGCACCCCGTCGCCCGGGTCGACCGCCCGCAACGCGCCCAGCTCTCCCACCAGCTCGCCGGCGGGCACCGAGCCGGCGCCGTACACGTGGCAGCGGCGCTTGGGATCCACGACCCGTACCAGACCGACCAGGCTCGAGCCAGCGGCCGCGCCGTTCATCGCCGGCGACGCGAAGTCGTCGCGCAGGAGCGACCAGACCAGCTGGTCGTGGCGCCGGCGGAAGCCCGGCGTGTGGTCCGGCGGGGCGCTGCCGCGCCGGGCGCGCGGCGGTTGTCGCAGAGCGTGGAGGATGGCGTCGCGCAGCGCCCGGTGCCGGCCCGGATCCAGCGCACGTGCCAGCTCGGCCAGCTCGACTCGCGCCTGTAGCGCGGACACCCTGAGCCGGGCGATCGCGTCCGGGTCGAGCTCGTGCGGGAAGAACTCCGCCTCGGAGAGCAGCCCGGCTGCCTCGAGCGCGCCCATGGTCAGCAGGCACTTGGGGCAGCGGCCGCAGTTGTCGGCCCTGTCCTCCGCGAAGCAGACCTTGAGTACCCGCGCCAGGTCCGGGCGCTCCGCCGCGAGCCACAGCACCTTGCCCACGCGGGTGATCGCGACGCTGTCGTGATCCACCTGGAGCGCCTCCGTCGAGAAGAGGGGATCCAGCAGCGGGCTGACCCCGCACGGGCCCACGGTCATCGGCCCGTCGCTCGACGGGATCACCACGGACCGAAGACCACCGGCCAGCGCCAGCGCGGCGAACGAGAGGCCGCCGCCAGCCATGTCCTCCCAGTCGCCGACTATCGGGTCCGTCATCTCGCGCAGGTTGGTGGTGGCCAGCGCCAGCGGCAGTCCCACCCGTCGCGCCGTCTCGCGCGCCAGCCGTATCTCCTCGGCTCTGACGTTTGCGTCGTGCAGCGGCTCGAGCCCGTCGAGGAACACGAGCGTGGTGAGCCGGTCGGCCTCGGCGCGCGGCACGGCGGCGCTGTAGCTCGAGTCCACGCCGCGCGAGAAGAAGCAGCCGACGCCGTCGCCGCCGCCCACGGGCTCCGCCTGCTCGCCGACGCGAAGCTCGCCGCCAGTGAGCTCAGGAGCCCAACCGCGGTACAGCTCACGCGCGCGCGAGCAGCCTCGCACCAGGCGGGGCGAGACCGGTCCGTCGATCTCCAGGTCCTCGCCGCGGCGCATGGCCGGGAGGAGGCAGGCCGGCACGAACGGCGATGCATCGAGTGCATCGGACACCAGCTCGGGGGGAGCGGCGATTCGCACGAGGGCATGCCCGTCGCGCCAGCGCACGCGGGCGGAGCGCTCGACCCCGATGTCGGTCTCGCGCAGGGCGACCCGGTCGACGATCACGACACTGAGGCGCGGCCCCCCGACGGGCCGCGGGACGCCGCTTCCTCGGGTTGGACGGCGAAGCTCACCTCGTAGCGAATGACGAGCGGGTCGCTGAGCTTGCCGCCGGTCGACGCGTCGAGCGCCGACCACTGGGTGCGGTACTGCTCGAGCGCGTGCAGCTTGCGGTCGACCTCGTCGGGGGAGAGCTCGTGCCGGTCAGCCGCGAGCGGCAGTCCATCGGGAAGGACGCCTGGCCCCCAGGCGCCGGGGTCCAGGGCGTCGGGCTGCTCACCCGGGACCCACGACGGGCAGCCCGATTTGATGGCATAGGGCAGGTCGGCGTACAGGTGCACCGGCGGTCCACCCTGGGCGCCCAGTGTGAGGGCCGCCTCACGCGCCTGGAGATGGTCGGCGTGCCCGCCGATGCCCGCGGGCGCCCACAGCTCGCGAGCGGACGGCACGGCCGCGCCGATCCCCGCCAGAAGCTCCTCCGGGTCGATCGGGTCGTCTCTGTAATGGGCGTCGAGGAAGCCCAGGCCCGTCGCCTCCCTGCCCGCGCACCGGAGCGCCACCCGGTCCTCCGCCAGCCGCTCGTGCATGCGCTCGGCGGCGTCGGTGGCGCCGGTCAGCTGGTCCCACCGGGGAGGGGGGCCGGAGCGCGGCACGCCGGAGCAGACGTTGACCACGCGGACCTCGCCGGGGCGGCTGAGCACCGACCACGCGCTGAGCAGGGCGTCGTCCAGGTGCGGCGACAGGACGACGACGGGGCCCTGCGGGGCGTGCCTCATGTCCGGACGGTAGCGACGGGCGCCGCGACAAGGTCGCGCAAGCGCCGGTACGCCTCCGTGCCGGCGGCCACCTGCCGCTCGGCGGCGGCGAGCATGCGCTGGCGCTCATCCGCGGGAGTGTTCCACGCGAAGTCGATCGCCTCCTCGAGTCGTCTCCGCAGCGCCGGCTGGTCCGTGCGGACCAGCGTCACCCCGGCGCCGAAGGCGTCGCGCAGCCCACCCATCTTGCCCTCGTAGTACGGCGACGTGACCAGGGCCACGACGGGCACGCCCTGCGCCGCGGCGAACAGCGCCGCGTGGTAGGCGCTGGAGACCACCGCGCGGCATCCGCCGGCCGCGGCGATCGCGCCCGCCGGGTCGTCGATCTCGGACGGCGGCGCGCCCAGCATCCGCCCGATCGTCGCGGCGTCCTCCGAGCCCGGATACAGCGAGATCGGCACCGCCACCACGTGCGTGCCGAGGCGGCGGGCCACCGTCCTGATGCTCGCGCCGACCGCCTCCAGCTGTCCGCCCATCCCGCTGGCGGGCGAGTCCCGCATGCTCAGGCCCAGCCCCGTCGCCGCAGGCCGCTCCGGACGCGCGGCGAAGGCCAGCTCGATGGCGTCGTCGCCCGTCACGGCGATCCGTGAGCGCGCGACCCCGAGCTCGCCCAGAAGCCGGCAGGCCAGGCGCGCCTCGCGGACCGCGATCGCGCCCGCGCCGGGCAGGGCTCTCGCTGTGCGCTCGCGCAGCCCGGGATCGTCCAGGGGTCCGACGCCCTGCCCGAGCAGGGCCGCCGGCACGCCCAGGCGGGCAGCGGTCTCCAGCTCGTCCGCCACGGCCAGCGTCTCCTCGGGGAACGCGTCGGTCATCCCACCGCGACCCGAGATCGCGAACAGGTCGGCGCTCGCGAGCGCGTCGAGGTAGGCGCGAACCTCCGCGCCCAGGCCGCGGATGGCGCTCTCCGCGCGCATCGACCTGCGCTGGGCCAGCGGGCCGCCGTTGCCCAGCCGGGCGACCCGGACCAGCGCGGCGCGCGCCCCGCGGGCGTCGTCCGCCAGCCAGCCGTAGCGGCCCGCGGCGGGCAGCGGATGGACGTCCGGGCAGTGTCGCGCCAGCGCATCGGGCCTCGTGGTCAGCACATCTATCCAGGCGCTGGGCCAGAGCTCCAGCAGCCGGCGGACGGCCACCTGGAGCATCGCGATGTCGCCCAGGTTGAGCACCGCGTGGCTCCCTGGATCGATCACGATCCGCACATCCGCTGGCGCGCCGCCGTTCATGCCGGCTGGGCTCATCGCATCGACCCTATACACGCCGCCGCCCACCGGGTAGGAGCGTCCGCCCAGCCGGCGAATCTAGGGACGGGCGCAATCGATCGCCCACACCGGAACCTTTGGTTTGCGAGTGCGTTCTGGTGGTAGACCAACTGTGTGAAGGCAATGAGCGGAGATCCGGAAACGACAGACGGCGACTGGTAGGCCGGGGCCCGGCCTACCAGCTCCTCCGCGAGGCCTCCCGGCCTCGCCCGCTCCCCTACGCGACTGCCGCTGGACCTGACCCGAAGCGGCTCTCCTCGCCCTCCGGCATCCGCCCGTCGCGCCCCACGTAGCCGTCCTTGCCGCCGGCGATCACGTAGACGGCGTCCTCGTCGTCCGAGAGGTTGCGGAGCCGCCGCACGGTCGACGCGTCCACGCGGGCCACTCCGCCAGGCCCCAGCACGTGCCGCGATCCGTCGCCGAACTCGATCTCGACCCGACCGCGGTGCACGAAGTAGGTCTCCTCCTGCTCGTCGTGGAAATGGCCGCCGGTCGTCCAGCCGGGCGGGATCACGACCGCGTTGATCCCGAAGGCGGTCACGTCCAGCCCCTTGCGGATCTTGCGGAACCCGTAGCCCTCGCCCAGGCCGTCGATGTTGGCCACCGCCCAGCCGTCGCCCTTGACCGGGCCCGTCACCTCATCCGACATCGGTCGCTCCTTGGTCGCTTATCCGAAAGTGAACGCGTATCCGTCGATCCCCGCCTGGGGCACCAGCGTGAGTACATGATCCCCGACGCTGGGCAGGTCCACCAGGCGGTACAGCCGCTGGCTCTCCACGCGGGCCACGCCGCGGTGCACGTCAGGGCCGGCGAGGCGGTCCGGGATCGGCCGGCCGTCCAGCTGTACCCGCAGCGCGCGGGCACGGCCGGGCGAGCCCAGCACGAGGAACACTCGTCGCGCCTGGAAGTGCACCTGCAGGCGTGCCCCACGGCCCGCGGTGGCCGACTCCTGGGTCACGTTCCAGCGGCCCTGGTACGCGAACGCGTCGGGCGGCAGCTGAGGCTGCCCAGCGCCGTAGTCGTGGGCGCCGGGTCCGATGGCGCCGTTCACGAAGCCGTTGGCGCGCGCGGCGCCCAGGTAGGTCTCCGGCGTGGTCCCGCCGGCGGAGGGCAGCTGCGCCCTGGCGTGGGTCAGGCCGCCCAGCCGGCTGGCCCCGGCCTCCGCCAGCAGCGAGCGGATGGCCTTCTCGGTCACGTCGTACTCGCCCTCGCCGAAGTGCACGTAGCGAACCCGTCCGCTGGCGTCGATCAGGTACTTCGCGGGCCAGTACTGGTTGCCGAACGCGTTCCAGGTGGCCTGCTCGTTGTCCTGCGCCACGGGGTAGTGGATCCCGTTCTGCTTGACGGCCGACGCCACGTTGGCCGCGTTGCGCTCGAACGGGAACTCGGGCGTGTGGATCCCGATCACTGTCAGCCCCTCGCGGCGGTAGCGCGCGTCCCACGCGGTGACGTGCGGCAGCGTGCGCAGGCAGTTGATGCAGGTGTAGGTCCAGAAGTCGATCAGCACCACGCGATGCTGTGCGCGCAGCCCGGCCAGCGTCAGCCTCCGGCCGCCGGGGGTGTTGAACCACCGCTGCGTGCCCACGATCTCCGGCTCGGGCGCGATCACCGGCAGGGGCGACCCCGCGGCCGCCTGCCTGCTCCCGCCCGCCTGGGTCGTGCGCCTGTTCCCGCGCAGGCTGGCCAGCTGCTTCTGCGCCGAGTGGCTGTTCTCCAGGCCGCGGGTCGGGTCCACCAGGAAGCTGGGCAGGTCCTTCGCGATCGCGGTCTGGAAGCGCATGTCCACGTTGGCCAGCATCAGGACCGCCACGGCGACCATCACGGCCCCGAGGCCCTGCTGGAAGCGAACGCTGCGCGACGCCAGCCGGCTGGTCAGCCGCCGTCCGGCGCGCATCAGCACGTACAGCGCCACCGCCGACCCGATGCCGTACGCGAACGCCGTGGCCAGCCGGCCGGCGGTGAACGACTGCGAGGCGGACACGGTGATCACGCCGGCCAGGATCGGGCCCGCGCAGGGCGCGTAGACGAACCCCAGGCTGATCCCCACGACGACTCCCGATCCGAAGCCGTCGCCGCGCCTGCCCGGCGAGCCCATCCGGCCCGTCAGCGAGCTGAGCCACGCCTCGACTCGCGCCGCGAATGGCGGCACCACCAGCGCCACTCCGAACCCGATCAGGGCGACGATCGCCAGCGTCCGCAGAAGGCCATTGGGCAGCCCCAGGGCGTGAATCACGTAGACGAGCGCGACGGTGGCGAAGGTGAACGACAGCGCCAGGCCCGTCACGATCCCGAGCGGTCGCCGCGGCCCGCCGCTGGCCCCGGCCGACAACGCAACCGGAAGCACCGGCAGCACGCACGGCGACAGCGCGGTTCCGACGCCCGCGAGGAACGCGAACGCGATCAGCAGGGCCATTCCGACAAGTATGACTTGGGCAGGTGACCGGCCTCCGAGGCCTCAGCCGAGCGCCTCGGGCTGCTTCTCGCGCAGGTGGTCGTCGATGGTCCGCCGAACCCAGGCACGCGTGTCCGAGTCGGCGATCCGGTAGCGGCCCAGGAGCTCGCGCTGGCCGGACAGCGGCAGGCCCGCGATCGTCCAGCCGGCCACGAGGCGCTCGAACAGCAGCTCCTCGCGCCGCTGCCACTTGTCGTCGGCCGTCGCGGCGGCCCGCGCGCCCAGCCCATCCAGTTGGCGCAGCGTGCCGTCGGACAACCGGTCGCGCAGGGTCAGCACGTTGCCCTCCGCGTCCGTGTAGTCCGTGGTGGCAGCGGGCGGGCTGCCGCCGGCCGATCCCTCGCCGCGCGCTCGGCGACGCTGGCGGCGACCCATCTCAGGTCACCTGCCCTACGCCGCGTTCTGGTCGGCGGCCTCCCGGCCGGTTCGATCGATCTCGAACCAGACGCGGCCCCGGTTGTCGCGCTCCTCCACGCCCCAGCGGTCCGTGAGCTGGGAGACGAAGAACAGGCCCCAGCCGCGGTCGCGTTCGCTGCCGCCGGCGTCCGCCGGCGGTTCGAATCCGTGGCCCGAGTCGGACACCGAGACCCTGATCAGCTCGTCGTCGATCGACAGCTCCAGCTCGATCGACTCCTCGGGCCCCGACGGCGCGTGCTGCACGGAGTTGGTCACCAGCTCGCTGACCAGCAGGCGCACGTCGAACGCCTGGCTCTCGTCCAGCAGCTTGTCGATCTCCGCGAGGGCGAGCCGAGCCGCCGTGACCGCGTACGGTCCGCCCGCCAGCTCGAACCTCGTGTCCTGGCTCATGCGCAACTTCCCCCGTCGATCTGTCGCCGACATCGCATCCTGCGTTCGGCTGGCACTCGCGCATTATTCCCAAAGTTGGGACGTGGGGAATTCCCGAGCCGCGGGCGTGCCGATCTAGTGACCTGAGTCGTCAGTTCGCGCGCACCTTGAGGCGGAACTTCCGCCTCAGGTCACTAGAGCAGCTGCGGCACGGCCTTCGCGGTCAGCACGCAGCCCACGGCCACGATCACGAGCGCCGACGCCGCCGGCAGGGCGGCCGTGAATCGGCTCGAGAAGTCGAGCCGCGCCGTCAGGCGGCGCGCGTGGACCACCGCCATGCCGAGGCCGGTCAGCGTTGCGGCAAGGCCCAGGCTGAACGCCGCGATCAGCAGCAGCCCCAGCGCAACCTGGTGCTGCGAGATCGCGCCGAGCAGCACGACCAGCGCCGACGGGCACGGGATCAGCCCGGCGGACGCACCCATCCCGATCAGGCCGCGCCAGGTCAGCTCCTCCGGGGGCACGTGGCTGTGCCCGTGGTCGTGCGAGTGGCCGTCCGCGTGCGAGTGGCCGTCCGCGTGCGAGTGCGGGTGGTCGTGCGAGTGCGCGGCTGCGTGCTCGCGCCTCGCGCGCGCCCAGCGCAGCCGCGAGCGCAG
>JAXDIC010000256.1:0-6576 GCA_034664185.1 Thermoleophilaceae bacterium | reverse complement strand
CCCGGCCCGGGCGACGATGCCACCAAGACCGTGACGATCCACGTCGTGCCGCCCACGCCCAGCGGCCTGTCCACCGCCCCGGCGTCGCCCGCCAACGACAACGCGCCCAAGGTCAAGGGCACCGCCGATCCCGGCTCGACGGTCAAGCTCTTCACCAACCCGGCCTGCTCCGGCACGCCCGCCGCGACCGGCACGGCGGCGCAGTTCACCTCGCCGGGCATCGCGGTGGCGGTCGCCGACAACACGATCACCACCTTCTACGCCAGCGCCACTAACGGCGGCGCCACGTCCTCGTGTTCGGGCGGCGTCACCTACGCCGAGCAGACACCAGCACCCGTCGGCCCGCCACCGCCGCAGGCCAACAAGACGGTCACGCTGGCGCCCACCTCCGGCAGCGTCACGCTCAGCTGCCCCGGCAGCCCGACGATCAACCTGGCGCAGGCCACCAGTGTCGGGTTCCAGTGCACGGTGGACGCCACGGCCGGCGTCGTCACCCTCGGCGCGTCCGACGGCAAGGGCGGCGTGCAGCAGGCGCAGTTCTACAGCGGCGCGTTCACGGTCACGCAGCTGACCGACAGCGTGCCAGCAAAGCTGGTGACCGCCGCCAAGAAGAAAAAGAAGAAGAAGCCGAAGACGATCAAGGCGCTGATCACCCAGCTGACCCTCGCCGGGCCGCTGCCGACCGGCTGCGGCACCAAGAAGGCGGGGGTGCACGCCGCCAGGGGTCGCCGGCGCCTGTGGGGCAGCGGACACGGCCGCTTCCGCACCCGCGGGCGCCACAGCGCGGCCACCGTGCGCGGCACCGTCTGGCTGACCGAGGACACCTGCGCCGGCACCAGGACGACCGTCAAGAGCGGCATCGTCTCGGTGTTCGACATGACGCTCAAGAAGACCGTCACCGTGAAGGCCCCGCACAGCTACCTGGCGCCGGCCAAGAAGCCGAAGAAGGGCAAGAAGTAACTGGAGGCCGGGGTCGAGGCAACCCTGCCCGCGGGCACGCGTGTGGCGGACCGCTACACGATCGTCGAGCCGATCTCGGCTGGAGCGATGGGCGCCGTCTACCGGGCCAAGGACGACGACGGCACGGCCGTGGCGCTCAAGCGCCTGCTGGATCCCACCCACGCCGCGCGGTTCGAGATCGAGGCGCGGCTGCTGGCCCGGCTTCGTCACCCGCGCGTGGTGCACGTGCGCGGCCCCGTGATCGACTCGGACGAGCAGTACCTGGCGATGGACCTGCTGGAGGGCCCGGACCTGGCCCGCGTCCTTCGCGAGCGCGGCGACCCGGGCCTGCCCGTCGACGAGGTGATCGAGTGGGCCACGCAGGCATGCGAGGCGCTGGAGTACGTCCACGCCCAGCAGATCGTGCACCGCGACATCAAGCCGGCCAACCTGATCCTGGGCGACGAGGGGGTGGTGCTGGTGGACTTCGGCGTGGCCCGGACGCTGGACGGAGACGATCCCGGGACGCGCGCGATAGGCACGCCGCGGTTCATGGCGCCGGAGGTGTTCGTGGGCGAGGCCGTCTCGCCGCGGAGCGACGTGTACGGCCTGGCCGCCACCATCTGGGCGCTACTCGTGGGCAAGCCCCCGGCGTACCGCGACACCACGGACCTGGTGGCCACCTGCCCGGGCTTGACCGAGGACGCCGAGCGCACGCTGCGCCAGGCCCTGGACCTGCATCCCGAGCGCCGGCTGGCGTCCGCCGCGGCCTTGGCGGCCGCGCTGGGCACCCCGCTGGAGACCTCGGTGGCCGGTGTCTCGCTGTCGGTCAGCGAGGCGCCCGGCAGCGGCGGCGCGCGCCTGCTGGAGGAGATCGTGCGAACCGCCGCCGGCATCTTCGAGGCGGCTGCCGCGTCGATCGCCCTGCGCGATTCGCGAACCCTCGAGCTGGTCTACAGGGCGGCGTGGGGCGCCGGCGCCGACGAGGTCGTGGGCATGCGCCTACCCGAGGGGACCGGGCTGGCGGGCGCGGTGGTGGCCAGCGGCGAGGGGCTGGCCGTGCCCAGCTGCCGCGACGACCCGCGCTTCGCTCGCCGCATGGCCGAGGGCTCCGGCTACGTGCCCTACACGATGCTGCTCGCGCCGCTCAAGTACGACGACGAGACGATCGGGGTGCTGTCGATCCTGGACCGGCGCGACGGCGGCCCCTACCGGTCCGAGGACCTCGTCCGCGCGGAGCTGGTGGCCGACCTGACCGTCGCGGCGCTCCCGCACCTGCGCTGATCAGCGATTGGTGCTGCGCGCCCGGCGCTGAAGCACCACGCCCGTACCCGCGAGGAAGGCCACGAGGAAGATGGCCAGCATGCCCACGCCCTGGCCCAGCGGCACGTCGAAGAAGTGCGTGCCGAAGCGGTTGACGCGCGCGAACTCGGGGCTCTGCGCGATGCGCGAGTTGAAGTCGACCTGGGTGCCCACCGAGGAGAGCGACCACATCGAGATGTCCAGGTTGGCCAGCGACTTGAACGGCTCGAGCATCCGCTGGATCGGGACTATCGCGCCGGCGAACAGGATCTGCGGGATCAGCACCAGCGGGATGACGGTCATCGCCTGGTCCTCGGTGGTGACCAGCGCCGAGACCAGCAGCCCCATCGTCACGGCTGCGCAGCCGGTGAGTGCGAGGATCGCGAGCAGGCCGAGGTAGGCGCTGGCCGGCTCGTGCAGCGATCGCGCCGCGAAGACGATGACGGCCAGAAGGATCGTCTGAGCGGTGACGGCCACGAACAGCACCGCGCACTTGGCGAACAGGTACGCGTCCAGCCGAACGCCTATGGCCGCCTCGCGGTCGCGCATGGGGCGCTCCTTGACGATCTCGCGCGCCGAGTCCAGCGCGCCGAACCAGATCGGCGCCAGGACGGTCAGGAACATCAGTTGGACACCGTCGCCCGGGTTGCCGCCGATGTGGTGGAAGATCCCCGACTGGAAGATCAGCGCGTCGAGCAGCGCCAGGATCGGCACCTGCCCGAACAGCAGCGCGAGGTTCTTACGGTCGCGCACGAACACCAGCGCCTGGCGGGCCGCCAGCACCCGCGTCTGGCGGATCAGCTTGGGCCGGCGGCCGGCCGTCGCACCGGAGCCCTCGGCCGGCGGCTTGACCTCCGCCGGCGCGGCGGTTCCGCGGCTGCCCGCCTCGAAGCGCTCGCGCCACTCGGTTGGGGGAGCGTCGTCGAACTTCTCGTAGATCCCCTCGAACGAGTCGACGCCGAAGAACCGAAGCGCCTCCGAGGGCGAGCCCTCGAACGTGCGGTAGCCGCCCGCGCCCATGACGACAACGCGGTCGGCCATCGACAGGCTGGCGGTGGCGTGCGTGACCACCACCACGCCGCGCCCGCCGTCGGCCAGCTCGCGGAGCAGTGCCATCAGGCGGCCCTCGAGCGAGGGGTCGAGGCCGGTGGTGGGCTCGTCGAGGAACAGCAGGCTGGGACGGCTGAGCAACTCGGCACCCAGCCCGGCGCGCTTGCGCTGACCGCCCGACAGCGATCCGATGCGCGTGTCTCCGTGCTGCTCCAGCGACAGCTCGGCCAGCACGCGATCCACGGTCGAGTCGATCTCCTCCGAGGACGTGTCCTGGGGCAGCCGCAGGCGCGCGGCGTAGCTCAGTGCCTCGCGCACGCTCAGCTCGGGGTGCACGATCTCGTCCTGGGGCATGTAGCCCACGTCGGTCAGCCGCGCCGCCAGCGGCTCGCCGTTGACGGTCACGGCTCCACCGGAGGGCGCGTTCACGCCGGCCAGGACCTTGAGCAGGGTGGTCTTTCCGGCTCCGCTCTCGCCGATCAGCACCACCAGCTCGCCGGGCTCGATCGCCAGCGATACGGGGAAGAGGATCTCCTTGGCGCCCACCTTGACGGTCACGTCGCTGGCCGTGAGCTGGAGCTCCGCGCGGCTGTCGCGCGCCACCAGGCGGGAGCCGTCGAAGTGCAGCTGATACGGGCCGACCCCGATCGTGGAGCCGGGCTCGACCTTGGCGCGCGAGATCGGCACCCCGTCGAGCCGGGTGCCGTTGCGGGCGCCCAGGTCGACCACCTCCACACCGCCGTCCCGGCCCACGAGCTCCGCGTGCGCGCGAGAGACGTTGGGGTCGGGCAGCACGAGGTCGTTGTCGTCCTGGCGTCCGATCGTCAGCCTGCGGCCGTCGAACACCACCGAGTGGGACGTGAGCGGCGTCGCCGTGGTCTCGCCGCTCTCGAAGCGGGTCTCGCCGCCGGCCAGCACGCGCACCACGGTGCCGCCGATCTCGATCCGATCGCCCACCGCAACGGGGCGCGCCTCGCCCTTCAAGAGCTCACCGTTCAGCTGCGTGCCGTGGCGGCTGCCGAGATCCTCCAGCACGAGGCCCTCGGGCCCGAGCACGACGCGAGCGTGACGCCGCGACGCCTGCTCGGCCGCCAGCGGCACGTCGTTCTCCTCGGCCCGACCCAGCCCCAGGCCCTCCGGCCCGACCGGGTACCGCCGCCCCTCGTAGAGAAGGACGAACGACTCCAGCACGGCGTCCTCTCTCACGCGCTTCAACCTATCTGGTAGAAGGGGATCGTGCCAGGGGATGCAAGGCAAATTGGTGGTCTGGCGATGGGGGAGATCCTTGGCCGCGGCGGTATGGGCGTGGTGCACGCCGCCACCGGGCCGGCGGGGGAGCGGCTGGCCGTCAAGCTGGTGTCGCCGCAGCTTCTGGCCGACATCACCGCGCGCGCGAGATTCCAACGCGAGGTCCGCCTGGCAGCCGGGCTGCGGCATCCGCATGTGGTCGCCGTGCACAGCGGCGGCACCGAGGGCGAGCAGCCGTACATGGTCATGGACCGCGTCGACGGCACCGACCTCCAGGCGCTGGTCGCCGAGCGCGGCCCGCTGCACCCGGTCTGGGCCGCTCGAATCGTCGCCCAGGTGGGCGACGCCCTTGACGCCGCCCACGAGCTCGGGCTGATGCACCGCGACGTTAAGCCGCAGAACGTCCTGCTTGCCGCGGGCACCAGCGAGCCGCACGCGCTGCTGTCCGACTTCGGCCTGGCGCGGCACGAGGCGTCGATGTCGGGCCTGACCGCCACCGGCCAGTTCGTCGGCTCGGTGGACTTCGCGTCGCCCGAGCAGCTCCAGGGCGAGCCGGTGGACTCGCGCACGGACGTCTACGCGCTGGGCTGCGTGCTGGCGTACGCGCTGACGGGTGACGAGCCGTTCCCGCGCGCGCGGGACGTGGACAAGCTGATGGCCCACATCGCCGACCCGCCGCCAAGGCCCAGCGAGCTGGTGCCGGGCCTTCCGGCCGCGCTCGACGCGGTGGTCGAGCGCGCGATGGCCAAGGAGCCGGCCGAGCGCTACGCGGCGGCGGGCGACGTGGGCCGCGAGGCGGTCGAGGCGGCCGCGGGGAGTCCGGCGCCGCCCCCCTGGGACCTGCCCGCGCGGCGCGAGCCGCCCGAGATCGATCGTGGCGCGGAAACCGTCGCGTAGGGGGGATCTGGGTTAGGGTCGTCCGTACGGCCCTTCGGAAGCTCATAGCGCTCGCCGCATTGCTGGCCGCGGCCCTCGTCGCCGTGCTGGCCGCCCCCGTGGTGGCCGCCCCGTCGGAGGGCACCATGCCGACGATGGAGGGCCTTGCCGGCGGCACGCTCTCGTCCCATGGCGACACGATCTGCGGGCTGCAGGTGGATGGGACGGTGCAGTGCTGGGGCGCCTCGCTGGGTCCGCCGCCGTTCGCCGTGTGGATTCAGGTCGAGGCTGGCTCCTTGCACGCCTGTGGCGTCGGGCCCGGGGGCGGGGAGGAGTGCTGGGGTACGGACGAGAACGGGGACACGGCCACACAGTCCGGGTCGTTCGCCAAGGTGTCGGCCGGGGGCCCCGACAGCTGCGGCCTGCTGACGGACGGGAGCGCTCTCTGTTGGGGCACCAACGATGGGACCAACAACAACCTGGTCACCAACACTCCCGCCGCCAGCACCAAGTTCAGGGACCTGTCACTGGGCGACACCCACGCGTGCGGCATCAAGGCCAATGGGGACCTGGCGTGCTGGGGCGACAACACCGGCGGCGCGGCCACCCCGCCAGCGGGAAAGTACGTGCAGGTCAGCTCCGGCCGCAACTTCAGCTGCGCGGTCAAGGACGACGGCTCGCTTGCGTGCTGGGGCTCCGACACCAGCAGCAAGGTGTCGGGCAAGCCCACCCTTGGCAGCTTCATCCAGGTGTCGGCGGGCCTCGACCACGCCTGCGCCGTCCGCTCCGACGGGCCCATCGACTGCTGGGGCTCCAGCACCAACGGCCAGGCGAGTAGTCAGCCCGGGTCCTACGTCCAGGTCGTCGCGGGCGGGCATCACAGCTGCGCGGTGCGCGCCGACGGCACGACCGGGTGCTGGGGCTCGATCTCCGTAGGGCAGACGATCCCAAACGGCGGGCCGTTCTTCGCCCACGGGCTCACGGTGGGACCCAACAACACCTGCGGGATCCGCACCGATGGGACCGCGGTCTGCTGGGGCGACAGCGCGCTGGTCGCCCCGGCGGGGACCACGTACAGGCAGCTGAGCCTCGGCAGCAACCACGCGTGCGGCGTCAAGTCACAGGACGGCTCGGTGGACTGCTTCGGCCAGAACACCTTCG
>JAXDIC010000241.1:0-6435 GCA_034664185.1 Thermoleophilaceae bacterium | reverse complement strand
TCGCTGCCCAGCTGGGCGCCGCGCTCGGTCAGCTCGAGCAGCTTGACGCGCCGATCGTGGGGCGCCGGCTGCCGGACCACCAGCCCGCGGTCCTCCAGGCGGTCGACGATGCCGGTCACGTTGGAGGTGTCGCACAGGAGCACGCCGGCCAGCTCGCTCATCGGTATCGGGCCGCGCTGGCCGAGGACCTTGAGCGCCTGGATCTGCTGCGGCGCCAGCTCGAACTCCTGCGTGATCGACATGAAGCGCTTGCGCTGGGCGTTGAAGATCTCCATCAGGAGCTCCCATGCCTCGTAGCCCGCCCCCCTTCGCGACGCGCCAGCGGTAGCCATGCCCATATAGTAATCGATCACGTGAACAGTTGACAACCTCAACTATCTTCGTATACTGCGGGCGCATCCGACTGAGAGAGGTTCAACCATGACGCAGCCGGAGGGCATCGAGGTCGAGCACCTCGTGCGTGAGTTCAAGAAGGGCCCTCGAGCGGTCGACGGCATCGACCTCGAGGTGGCCCCTGGCGAGATCTACGGCTTCCTGGGCCCCAACGGCGCGGGCAAGTCCACGACCGTGCACATGCTCACCACGCTCCTGCCGCCAACCTCGGGCACCGCGCGCGTGGCCGGCTTCGACGTCGTCAAGCAGGGCCCCCAGGTCCGCGCGGCCATCGGGGCCGCCCTTCAGGAGGCCGCGCTGGACCCGTTCCTGACCGGCCGCGAGCACATGCGCCTCCAGACCGCGATGCACGGGCTGCCCAAGTCCGAGCGCCCGGCGCGCGGCCAGGAGCTGCTCGAGCGCGTCGGCCTGGTCGAGGCGGCCGACCGCAAGGTGGGCGGCTACTCCGGCGGCATGAAGCGCCGCCTGGACCTGGGTCTCGCGCTGGTCCACCGCCCGCGCATCCTGTTCCTGGACGAGCCCACCACCGGCCTCGACGTCCAGAGCCGGACCGCCCTCTGGGACGAGGTGGCTCGCCTGGCGCGCGACGACGGCGTCACGGTGTTCCTCACGACCCAGTACCTGGAGGAGGCCGACGCCCTGGCCGACCGCGTCGGGATCATCGACCACGGCAGGATCGTGGCCGAGGGCAGCCCCACGGCGCTCAAGGCCGAGATCGGCCGCCCGACCGTGGAGGCCATCCCGCACGACCCAGGGGATCGCGAGGCCCTGTCGTCAGTGATGGCGCGCTTCGGCGAGCCCGCCGGCTCCTCTCCGAAGGGCGTGTCCGTGCGCCTGCGCGGGGGCGAGTCCGACCTGGCCGAGGTGGTCCGCGCGCTCGACGCCGAGAACATCGCGGTCGAGCACCTCCAGCTGCACGCGCCCTCGCTGGACGACGTCTTCCTGGCCAAGACCGGCCGCTCGCTGGAGGGCGCGGGCGACGACGAGGAAACGACGCCCGACGCCCAGAACGCGGCCGCGTGAAGAGCTCCCTGCTGACCCAGGTCGGCCAGCTGGCGCGACGGTCGGTGCTGCGCACGCTGCGCCAGCCGGCGCAGATCGTGCCGGCGCTCGCGTTCCCGCTGATCCTGCTGGCGGTCAACTCGAGCGGCCTGAAGAGCGCCACCAAGCTCCCCCACTTCCCCACCCAGTCCTACCTGACGTTCGCGCTCGCGATCCCGTTCATGCAGGGGGCGCTGTTCAGCGTGATGAACGCCGGCACCGACATGGCGCGCGACGTGGAGACGGGCTTCCTCAACCGCCTGGCCCTCACTCCGCTGCGCGGCTCGGCCCTGCTGGCCGGCCTCCTCTCGGGAGCGCTCGTGCTCGGTGCGATCCAGGCGGCGGCCTACCTGCTGGTGGGCCTGGCGGCCGGGGCGAGCTTCGCCGCCGGCCTGCCGGGCGTGCTGGTCATCTTCGCGCTGTCGATGGTCATGACGGTGGGCTTCGGGTCGGTAGGGCTGTTCGCCGCGCTGCGCACCGGCTCGGGCGAGGCGGTGCAGAGCCTGTTCCCCGTGTTCTTCGTGTTCCTCTTCCTCTCGTCGATGAACCTGCCGCGCAATCTGATCCAGACGGACTGGTTCCGCGAGGTGGCCACCTACAACCCGATCACCTACCTGCTCGAGGCCATCCGCTCGCTGCTGGTGAAGGGCTGGGACGGAGAGGCGCTGGCGCTGGGCTTCGGGGTGGCGGTGGCCGTCGTCGTGGTCGGCATGTTCGGGGCCAGCCTGGCGCTGCGCAGCAGGATGGTGCGCACGTGAGCCGCGGCGGGTTCCGCAGCACGGCCCTCGCGGTGGCCTGGCGGAGCATCTACAACTTCACCCACAACCCCGCGCTGGCCTTCCCGGCGCTGGTGTTCCCGCTGTTCTTCTTCGCGGCCTTCGCGGGCGGCCTCTCGTCGGTCAGCAAGGTGCCCAGCTTCAACTTCCCGACCGGCTACACCGCGTTCCAGTTCGTGTTCGTCCTGCTCCAGTCGTCCGCGTTCGGCGGCGTGTTCACGGGCTTCGGGATAGCGCGCGACTTCGAGACCGGCTTCGCGCGCCGCTTCATGATGGCCGCGCCCCGGCGCGGCGCGATCGTGGTCGGGTACGCCCTTGCCGCGATGGTCCGCTCGGTGGCGGTCTGGGCGGTGCTGATCGTGGTCGCCCTGGTCGCGGGCATGAACATCGACGGCGGCGGCGTTGACCTGTTCGGGCTGTTCGCGCTCGCCCTGCTGGTCAACCTCGCGGCCACGCTCTGGGCCGCCGGGGTGGCCATGCGCATCCGGTCGATCCAGGGCGGACCCTTCATGCAGATGCCCGTGTTCCTGGTGCTCTTCATCGCGCCGGTGTACGTCCCGCTCGACTTGCTGTCCGGCTGGATCCACGCGGCGGCGTCGGTCAACCCCACCACGGCCCTGCTGGAGGCCGGCCGCGGGTTCATATCGGGACAGCCGACCGCGGTGGGCGTGGCCTTCGCGGCCGTGCTGGCACTGGTGGCCGTGTTCGCGCTCTGGTCCCGCGGGGGCCTGCACAGCGCGGAGTCCAGCGCCTAACCGCTCCGCCCACCCGCATGATCTGTGCGGGGTCTGGGTACGTCAGAACCTAGCTTCCAGAAGGGGGAGGGCCGTGACCGACGACCAGGCAACCGGAACCGACGAGCAGAAGCCGGACGAGCAGGAGGAGCGGCAGGGCGACGCCGCGGCAGCTGGCGAGGACGACGAGGTCGCCAAGGCGCGCAAGGCCTCCGAACAGGAGGACGAGGCCGTCGAGACGGTCAAGAAGCTCGAGGAGGACCCGCCGGAAAAGCTCGAGGACTGGCCTGACGACAAGGCCAAGTACCAGACGTTCGGCGGCGCCGAGGGCGAGGAGAGCTACGAGGAGTCGGTGACCAGCAAGCTCGGCCCGTCGTCTCTGCGCCACCGCGACGACGGCTCGGTGGAGATCGAGGGCGAGAAGGTCGACGACCCCGAGCAGTACAAGGGCGACCCTATCCCCGGCGGCCCCACCGACCCCGCCATAAGCGACTCACGCGCCTACGGTGAGCCCGACCTGACCGACGAGACGTCGGTGGACGTGGAGGGGAAGGGCAAGGGCGACGACTCCGACGCGGACGACTCGGACAAGGACGATTCCGGGGCGGACGACTCGGAAGAGCGCCAGCAGTCCGAGCAGAAGTCCGAATAGAACGCGCGTAGAACCGGCTCCGGGCGGGGATAAGCTGGCGATGCCCCGCCGGCTGCCGATCGCCCTCGCGCTGACGCTCGTCTGCGCGGCGGGCGCCGCGCCCGCGCAAGCGGCGCCGGACCTGGCGAGCTACGCCGACCCGATGGTCGGCACGGCGCCGGTGGGCTTCACGGTGCCCGGCCCCGCCGTGCCGTTCGGGATGGTCCAGAACTCGCCCGACACCGTGGGCAGCGGGTTCGCCTACAGCGGCTACCTCTACACGGACCCGATCATCCGCGGCTTCAGCCTGGTGCACCTCTCGGGGCCGGGCGTGAACAAGGCGGGCGACCTGCCGTTCATGCCCACGGTCGGCCCGGTTGGCTCCAACGACCCGAACCAGTACGGCTCCACGTTCGATCACGCCCAGGAGCACGCCGAGCCGGGCTACTACTCGGTGCGTCTGCACAAGTACGCCACCGACGTGGAGCTGACCGCGTCGACCCACGCGGCCATGCAGCGCTACACGTTCCCGCCAACGCCGCAGGCCAACGTGCTGGTCGACGTGGGCCGCAGCGTGGACGGCACCCACGACGGCCACATCCGCTTCACCGGGCCCGACGAGGTGTCGGGTTGGATGAAGTCGAACTATCCCGTCTACTTCGTCGCGCGCTTCTCGAGGCCGTTCGCGTCGAAGGGCACCTTCAAGGCGGACGGCGACGGCGCCGGCGGGTGGGTCGGCTTCGACACGCTCACCGACCGGACCGTGACCATGCGCGTCGGCATCTCGTTCGTCGACCTGGCCGGCGCCCGCCGCAACCTGGACGCCGAGGCGCCCACGTTCGACTTCGCCGGCATGCGCAGCCGCGCGCGGGCGGCGTGGAACCGCGAGCTGGGACGGATCCGGGTCAGCGGCGGCTCGGCCGCCCAGATGACGAGCTTCTACAGCGCGCTGTACCACGCCCAGCTGCACCCCAACGTGTTCACCGACGTGGACGGCCGCTACCTGGGCTTCGACGGCAAGCCGCACGTCGCCAGCGGCCGCGTGCAGTACGCCAACTTCTCGCTCTGGGACACCTACAAGGGCGAGAACCAGCTGCTGGCCACGATCCAGCCCGACCGCTACCGCGACATGCTGCGCTCGCTGCTGGACGACTACCGGCTGGGCGGCAAGCTGCCACGCTGGGCGGAGCAGAACTACGACCCGGCGCACATGTCCGGCGACCCGTCGATCCCGATGATCGCCGACGGCTACTGCCGCGGCCTCCTGTCGGACCAGGAGGCGCGCGACCTGTACGGCGCGGCGCTCGACCTGGTGGGCCGCCGCCCGCCCGACCTGGCCAAGCTCGGCTACCTGCCGGACAACGCGGGCACCACGCTGGAGTACGGCGTGGCCGACTTCGCCCTGGCGGTGATGGCCGACGGCCTGGGCAGATCGGGCGACGCCGCGCGCTGGCTGGGCTCGTCGCTGCGCTACCGCAACGAGCTCGATCCCAGCACCAAGTGGATCCGCCCGCGCGAGGCCAACGGCAGCTGGTACGTGCCCTTCGACCCCACCGACGAGCACGGCTTCCAGGAGGGCAACTCGTGGCAGTACTCGTGGCTGGCGCCCCACGACGCCCGCGGGCTGTTCGACCGCATGGGCGGCGACCAGGCGGCTCTCGCCCGGCTGGACCACCTCTTCTCGGAGCCGCCCGACGCGCAGGTGCAGCAGAACGGATTCGGCACGCAGTACAAGACGGACCAGTACGCGCCTGGCAACGAGCACGACCTCCAGGTGCCGTGGATGTACGCGTTCGCGCGCCGGCCGTCGGGCACCGCGGCCGAGATGCGCGCGCTACAGGGCATCTTCCGCCCGATCCCCGCCGGGCTGCCGGGCAATGACGACCTGGGCGGGCTGTCGGGCTGGTTCGTCTGGGCCGCGCTGGGCCTGGGCCCGGTCACCCCGGGGGCACCGTTCTACGCCATCGGCAGCCCGATGTTCACCCGTGCGGTGATCGCTCCCGCCGGCGGGTCGCCCATCGCGATCGATGCGCCCGGAGCGTCCGACTCCAACAAGTACGTGCGCTCGGCCAAGCTCGGCGGGCAGACCCTCACGCGCGCGTGGCTGTACGACTCGGAGCTGCGCGGCGCGCGCCAGCTGACGCTGACCATGGGCAGCCAGGCCAGCGGCTCGTGGGGCACCTCGGCGGCGGCGGTGCCGCCCTCCGCCAGCGACTCGCCGCTCGCGCGCTTCGGGTGCGCGCCGGCGGGCGTGGTCGGGGCCGAGAGCCTCACCGGGTCGGGCCCGAGCGCCGGAGGCGGGCACGGGCACGGCGGGTCCAAGCACCGTCCCCGCATCCGGCTGACCGTCAGCCCGCGGCGCGCGGCCGTGGGCGCCAACGTTCGGTTTCGCTTCGTGGCGCAGGTGAAAAGCGGCAATAGGTGGGTGCCCGTCCCGGCTGCGCTGGTCCGCTTCGCCGGCAGGCACGCCATGACCAGCCGCCACGGCCGGGCGTCGCTGGTCGTCCGCATGCCGCACGCGGCGCGCCGGCGGGCCGTGGCCGTCAAGAGCGGGATGCGGGGCGGCAAGGCGTGGGTACGCGCCGTGCCGGCCGCGCGCTAGCTGAAGCGCCCACGCCGCACCCATGGAGGTTTCAGCTGAGCCGCTCGGCCAGTCCGATGATGATGCCCTCAGGCCCACGCAGGTAGCAGAGCCGGTAGATGTCCTCGTACTGCGCGATCTCGCCGACGAGCTCGGCACCGTGGCTGCGCAGGCGGGCAACGACGTCGTCGATGTCGTCGACAGCGAACATGATGCGGCGTATGCCCAGCGTGTTCGCCGGCGCGCTTTCCGGCTCGGCTCTGACCGCCGGCGGCGTGT
>JAXDIC010000137.1:0-2543 GCA_034664185.1 Thermoleophilaceae bacterium | reverse complement strand
CGGCCTCCAGCGTGTCGCGCGCGCCGAAGCTGTAGCCGCCGCTCACGTGGACGGCTTCTCGAAGCGACCGTAGTTGATGCCGCCGTACACGAAGCTGGGCTAGATCGGCCACTGGCGCTTGAAGCTGGCCAGCTCGGACGACGGGAACACGTTGTGGAAGCGCGGGTCGAGGCGATTCGGGTCCGCCACCGCGCGCTCCTTGACCATCGAGTCGTACTGGTCGATCGAGTCCTCGAGCGTGTTGGAGTTGAGCACCACCTCGCGACCGAAGAACTCCGCCCACTTGCGCACGCCGGGGATCTTCGACAGGTGCGGGTGCCAGTTGTCGGCCGCCACGCCGTTCTCCGACGAGACCCACACGCCATCGGGCGTGTTCACGCACAGCGACATGTTGCCGTCGGTGTGGCCGGGGGTCGAGAGGAACGCCAGGCCGGGCCCCAGCTCCACGTCGCCGTCCAGCAGCACCATGTTCTCCTCCGGGATGCCGTCCATGCCGCCGGGCACGTACCAGGCCCACTGCATCGGGTGGATCGACTTGAGCGTGTCGACCTCCCGGCGCTGGGCCAGGTGCTTTGCCTTGGGGAAGAAGCCCTCCCGATCCTCGGTGCCCATGAGGATTCGCACGTCCTGAACGTGCAGGTGGTCGAAGGCGATGTAGTCGACGTCGGCGGGCGTGAGGCCGCAGCGCCCGAGCGCCTCCTGCACGGTGTTGTAGTAGTTGGCGAACAGCTTCTCGCCGATCTGCCCGTAGCGCTCCAGCATCTGCTCGTAGAACGGCGCCTCCTGCGAGCCCTCGGGCACCGTGGGCTCCCACGCCAACGTCCGGAGCCTGCCGTCGAAGTCCTCGAACTGCACCACCACCAGCCGGTTGACGATGCTGACGTACGGGTTGAGCGACTTGGCGGCGCCCCCGAACGCGAACAGCGTGGGGTACGCGGCGGCCACCAGGTCCACGGTGCGCACGGCCCGCACCTGACCCTGCTCCTTGAAGCGCGCCCGGAAGCTCTGGGCGGCATCGCGGATAGCGCGAGGGCGGTCCCCGCGCGGCCAGGTGTCAGCCGCCTCGTCGAACTCGTGGAACGGCCTGATACCCAGCGTCTCCGGGCTCTCTATGACTGCCATGCGGCTCCTTCGTGGGGTGCGTGAAACCTGGCAACTGAAGCCTATTAGGCACGTGGAGCAGCAGCCGATCGCGGACGATCCACGCGGCCAGGCCAGCGGTGAGCAGCTGGCGCACGCCGTACGCCGCCCACTGGATCTCCAGCGGGACCCCACCGGGGGCGAAGGGCCCGAAGCCGGGATACAGCGGCCCGAACGTGGTGGTGAAGACCAGCGCGTCGACCAGGCCGAACGCCACCACCAGCGGCAGCGCGGTGCCGTCCAGGGCAAGCGCCGCGAAGATGAACAGCGCGTACTGGGGGCTGTAGACCTTGGCGGTGGCGAAGACCCACAGAAGCGACGCGGCCGAGGCCGGGACGAGCGTGCCGCCCGGGCGCCCGCGGGCCCGCACGGCCAGCACGACTATCGCTGCCAGCCCGGCCACCAGCAGCGGCGCGGTGACCAGGTTGGAGTGGTCGTGCACCAGCGGCTTCCAGATCGTCGCCCGCGGCGGGCGCGACTGGGTGAAGCGGAAGAAGTACAGCCACGACTCGCGCAGACCGCCGGAATCGATGGCGAACGGGGCGTTGACCGCGGCCGTGACGGCCGTAAAGATCGCGCCGATCCGGAGCGCGGATCCGAAGCGCCGGTCGGCCAGCCGGAGGGCCAGCACCACGGGCAGGACCACGATGGGGAAGACCTTGGCCGACACCGCCAGCGCCAGGACCGCCGCGGCCGGGAGGTCGCGGCCGCGCTGGAACAGGACCAGGGCCAGCACCATCAGGCACACCCCGAGCAGGTCCCAGTTGAGCAGCGCGTAGAACGCGAGCGCGGGCGCCGCGGCCAGGATCCACGCGTTGGCACCTTCGATGCGCTGGAGAGCCCACACCGCGGCGACGCCCAGCAGCGCGAGCAGCGCCGCCGACGCGAGCATGTACTGCGTCACGTCGCCGTGCACGAAGCTGGCCAGCCACACGAAGGCGCCGGTCAGCACCGGGTACTCGAAGCGGTAGTCGAAGTAGGGCTCCGGGTGCAGCAGCAGCCGGTCGCGGAAGTACAGGTGGGCGATGTCGGAGTAGCCGCCCACGTGCGCCATCTCGAAGGCGTTGAACGGGTGCGGCTGGAGCGGGCCGTGGTAGCCCACCACGGACGGCAGCCGCAGGAGCAGGGAGACGCCGACCAGAGCCGCGGCCAGAGCGAGTGGCAGCGCCCGGCTGGCGCTGGCTCGCGGGAGCTGGCGGGCGGCCGCCGTCACTGGCGCCTCCGGCGCGGCTGCGCCACGTAGGCGTAGCCGCCCTCGTTCTGCCCCACCCCGGCCGCCAGGAACGGGAGCCGGAGCGCGACGGCCAGCAGCGTCGCGCCGCCCAGGGCCCAGGCCGTCCCCCCTCGCACAGACGGAACTGTGACCGTTTTCCCTGAAGACTTCCTGAAGGCGCCCAGTGAGC
>JAXDIC010000124.1:0-6052 GCA_034664185.1 Thermoleophilaceae bacterium | reverse complement strand
GCCCTGACCATCTCGCGGTTGGTGGGGATCTCCACCACCTGGAGCTCGTAGATCTTCATGAACTCGGTGGCCTCGGTGATGGCCGTTCCGGTCATTCCGCCGAGCTTGTCGTAGCGGCGGAAGTAGTTCTGGTAGGTGATGGTGGCGACGGTCTGGTTCTCCTCCTGGATGGCCACCCCCTCCTTGGCCTCGACCGCCTGGTGCAGGCCCTCGGACCAGCGCCGACCCTCGAGGATGCGACCGGTGAACTCGTCGATGATCTTGACCTCGCCGTCGATCACCGCGTAGTCCACGTCGCGCTTGTAGAGCGACTCGGCCTTGAGCGCCTGGATCAGGTGGTTGACCAGGTTGCCGTGCTCGGCGAGGTACATGTTGTCGATGCCGAGGAACTTCTCGGCCTTCTCGACGCCCAGCTCGGTGACGGCGACGGTCTTGTGCTTCTCGTCGGGCTCGTAGTCGAAGTCCGCCTCCCAGTCCTTCGACTTGGCCTCCATCCCCTCGGGCTTCTTGCCGGCCTGCATCCGCGGCGCCAGCTTGGCGAACTTGTAGTAGAGGTCGGCGGCCTGCTCGGGGGCGCCGGAGATGATGAGCGGGGTGCGCGCCTCGTCGATGAGGATGTTGTCCACCTCGTCGACGATCGCGAAGTTGTGTCCGCGCTGGTACTTGTCCTCGACCGTGGTGGCCAGGTTGTCGCGCAGGTAGTCGAAGCCGAACTCGGAGTTGGTGCCGTACGTCACGTCGGCGGCGTAGGCGGCGTGCTTCTGGTCGTCGCGCTCCTCGGCCTGGATGACGCCGACGCTGATGCCGAGCATCTCGTAGATGGGCCGCATCCACTCCGCGTCGCGGCGGGCCAGGTAGTCGTTGACCGTGACCAGGTGTACGCCCGTGCCGCTCAGCGCGTTGAGGACGATCGGCAGCGTGGCCGTGAGCGTCTTGCCCTCGCCGGTCTTCATCTCGGCGATGGAGCCGTCGTGCAGCACCATGCCGCCGATGAGCTGGACGTCGAAGTGGCGCTGGCCCAGCGTGCGCTTGGCCGCCTCGCGCGTGAGGGCGAAGGACTCGGGCAGGAGCTCGTCGAGCGGCTCTCCGGCGCGCGCGCGCTCGCGCAGCGCGGCGACGCGCTCGCGAAGCTCCTCGTCCGTGTCGAGCTCGAGCTCGGGCTCGAAGTCGTTGATGCGGCCGACGCGCTTCTCGAACTCCTTGAACTTCTTGCCTTCGCCAATACGAAGGGCGCGGTCGAGAATCGTCATTTCAGCGAGAGTAGCAGCGGGAGATGGGCGTTCGTACCCGGTATTCGGAGCCCTCGGACGATGCCCTCTCTAGGGTGTGTGCGTGGCCCTGGATCCCCGCGTGGAACGCGGATTCGGCGACAGCGCCGACCTCTACGAGCAGAGCCGGCCGGGCTGGCCCGCGGCGGCCGTCGAACGGCTGCTGCGAGAGCTGGGCGTGGGCGCCTCGTCGACGGTCGTGGACCTGGCCGCCGGAACCGGCAAGCTCACCCGCGAATTGCGGCCGCGGGCGGGCCGGGTGGTGGCGGTCGAGCCGCTGCCCGCGATGCGGCGCGAGCTGCTGGCCAACGTGCCGGACGCGGAGGCCGTGGACGGCACCGCCGAGGCGATCCCGCTGGCCGACGCGACGGCGGACGGCCTGCTGGTGGCGGAGGCGTTCCACTGGTTCGCCACGCCCGAAGCGGTGGCGGAGATCGCGCGCGTGGTACGGCCGGGCGGCGGCATCGGCCTCCTGTGGAACCTGCACGACTTCGGCGACGAGGCCTGGCTCGAGGGGATGGGCACGGTGCTGAGCCAGCGGCTGGGCCCCGAGCTGATATCGGCCAACCGCCACGAGCCGGAGAACTGGGAGCATGCGTTCGAGGGGTCGCCGTTCACGCCGTTCGAGCGCTTCGACGAGCGCCACGCGCAGCGCACGGACGCCACCGGCCTGATCGCCCACATCTGCACCTGGAGCTTCGTGCGGGCGCTCCCCGAGGCCGAGCGCGCCGAGCTGGTCGCTGAGCTGGACGCCGTGCTTCGGCGCGATCACCCCAGCCCGAACGACGTGGTGCTGCCTTACCGCACCCGGGTGCACTGGGCGCGGCGTCGTTGACGGCGGGGGGGCTGACCGACTAAGGCGAGGCGAACGCGTCCGGCTCGACGCCCGGCGGGACGGCCGCCGCCGTGTCGACCTTGGCAGCCGTGCGGCGGCCGCGCCGCTTCTCGCGGTGGCGCTTGACCTGACGCGCCAGGTCGTCGGCGACCAGGTTGATGGCCTGGGCCATGTTGTCCGAGGTCTCGCGCGCGCGAAGGGTGATGCCCTTCAGGCGCAGGGTGCCCTCGGCGACGCAGCTCTCGTGGATCGACGGGTTGCGCTCCTCCGTGAGCTCGACGTCCAGCTCGGCCATCGGC
The DNA here is from genome assembly GCA_034664185.1 of Thermoleophilaceae bacterium. GTDB lineage: Bacteria > Actinomycetota > Thermoleophilia > Solirubrobacterales > Thermoleophilaceae > AC-37. Next base: position 3,650 of record JAXDIC010000124.1, on the reverse strand, counting down.
GCGACCTGCTTGGCGACCTTCTCGAAGCGCTTGTCGACGCGCCCCCTCACGTCGTCGTCCACCACGAAGTTGCGGCCCTTGACCTCGATCCGCATGCCGACTCCTGTCCTGGTCGCGTGTTGGAACAGGGATGGTACGTCCGCGAGGCGTCGCTGCCAAGGGGAGATCACCGCCCCGGCGTCCTGGCGTACGCAACGGCCGTGACCTCGCGCACGCCCGCCGCCCGCAGCGCCGACGCGCACGCGGCCAGCGTGGCGCCGGTGGTGGCCACGTCGTCGACCAGGATCGCGACGGCGGGCAGATCCGCGTCCCGGCGCACCGCCACCGTTCCCGCCACTCCCTCGAGCCGCGCGGACCGGTCCCGGCCCACCTGCGTAATAGAGGCGCCGGAGCGCTCCAGGCAGTCGCATACACGCAGCCCTGTACGCGCGGAGATCGCGGCGGCCAGCCGCTCCGCCTGGTTGAAGCCGCGACGCCGGCGCCGGCGCGGGTGCAGCGGGACCGGCACCAGCCGCCCGCGCTCCAGCACGCCGGGCGGCGCGCCGGCCGCGATCTGCGATGCCATGGCGTGGCCCGCCAGGAACGCGCCGCGGAACTTGAGGGCGCGGACCAGCGCACGCGCGGGGCCCTCGTAGGCCACCGGAGCCCACACGCGGACCCCAGACAGCTGCGCGGGGCCGGCCAGCCAGCGCAGCTCGCGCCGGCACGCGGCGCACAGCGGCTCCGCGCGGCCGGCCGCGCCCGCGCATGCCGCGCAGACGGGCGGAGCGATCAGGGAGGCGAGGGTCCGAAGCGACACGCACCACGGTGCCACGGGCCGCGTTACAGGTGTCCGACGACTGCGACAATCGCGCAAAATGAGCGACCCACACATCGTCTGGACCGTGGACCCCGGGCCGCTGGCCGCGATGGCGGTGGGCACCGCGATCTACGTCCGGCGCTTCCGCACCGCCCGCGCCGAGGCCGGAGGACGCGGCGCCGGGCCGTTCCAGGCCGCGGCCTTCGCCGGGGCGATGATCGTCCTGCTGATCGCGCTCGTCTCGCCGGTCGACGGGCTGGGCGAGAGCTACCTGTTCTCCGCCCACATGACCCAGCACGTCCTGCTGGGCGACATCGCGCCGCTGCTCCTGCTGCTCTCGCTCTCGCGCGTGATCATGCGCCCGGCCACGCGGCGTCTGGTCGGCATCGAACGCCGGCTGGGCGCCCTGGCCAGCCCGCCGGTGTTCATCGCCGTCTGGCTCGCCCTGATCTACCTCTGGCACGTGCCGGCGCTCTACAACGCCGCTCTGGAGCACCCCTTCGCGCACGCGCTGGAGCACGCGTGCTTCTTCGCCGGCGGCGTGGCGGTCTGGTGGCCGCTGATCCAGCCGGTGCCGATGCGCCGCAAGCTCTCGGGGATGGGGCCGCTGCTCTACATCTTCGCGGCCAAGGTCGGGCTGGCCGCCCTCGGCATCTACCTGGCGTGGTCCACCGGCGTGGCGTACGACTACTACCTGCACGTCCCCCGCATCTGGGGGCTGAGCGCCGTCGAGGACCAGAACGTCGGCGGCGCGATCATGCTGGTCGAGCAGTCGATCGTGCTCGTGACAGCGATGACCGTGCTGTTCGTCCGGATGCTGGGCCAGTCCGAGGAGGAGGAGCGCCGCCGCGAGCGGCTGGAGGACGCCGCGACGGCCTGACCGCGCCGCTCGCGGGTTGGCGCGAAACCACCCGGCACACTCGAACTTCGGCGCGGTTGACGCGTTATACGAAGCGGAGGCGCCACATGGCGCTCCGTAACGCGCACGAAAGCGCGCCGCACGGACGCAGCCGGCAGGACGCCGGCCGGTCGAAGCCCCGCCAGCACGGCGGGGCTTCGCTGTTCGGGCGCCCGCTCAGCGCGCGGCCAGGGACTCGTAGGGGCGCAGGTTCTCCACGATCCCGGCGCGCCCGTGGATCGCCCCGATGACGATGGCGCCGGCCTCGACCTCGGTGCCCGGGAAGACGATGGCGTCGCGCAGCGCCGCGCCGTCGCCGATCCGGGCGTGGTCGCCGATGACGACAGGGCCCATGAAGCGCACGCCATCGCCGATCTCACAGCCCTCGCCGATCCACACGGGCGGCTCGATCAGCGCGACGCCGTCGAGGGAGGTGCCGCTGCCCACCGTCAGGCCGTCGTCCACCCGCTCGCCGGTCAGCTCGATCCGCAGCTCGCCGCGCAGCGCGTCGAACGTCCCCTGACGCAGCTCGGCCAGCGAGCCCACGTCGTTCCAGTAGTCCTCGATCTCGTGCACGTAGAAGGGCACGTCGCTCTCGAGCAGCGCCGGGAACACGTCCTGCGCCCAGTCCGCGAAGGGCCGCTCCGGGAAGTAGTCGAAGATCTCGGGGCTGAAGCAGTAGATGCCGCAGTTGCCCAGGTCGGAGAGCGCCTCGGCCGGGTCGGGCTTCTCCTGGAAGCCCTGGATGCGCCCCTCGGCATCGTGGATGACCACCCCGTACTCGCGCGTGTTGGGCACCTTCTTCACGGTGAGCGTGGCGATGCCGCCGGTCGAGCGGTGGCGCTCCACGAGCGCGTTCAGGTCGGTGTCGGTCAGCGCGTCGCCCGAGACGACCAGCACCAGGTCCTCGCCGAAGAAGTCGGCCACGTTGCGGACGCCGCCGGCCGTGCCCAGCAGCTCCTCCTCGTAGCGGTACTCGACACGGTCGCCGAAGTAGTCCGTGATCGTGTCCGGGAAGTAGTGGAGATTGGAGATGACCTGGTCGAAGCCCTGACGCTCGAGCAGCCCGAGGATGTGCGCCATCACGGGCCGGTCGAGCACCGGCACCATCGGCTTGGGGATCTCGAACGTGAGCGGCTTGAGGCGCGTGCCCAGACCCGCGGCCAGGACCATGGCCTTCATGCGGACCCGGCCCCGGGCGATCTAGTAGCGATAATGGTCCGGCTTGTACGGGCCCTCGACCGGTACGCCGATGTAGGCGGCCTGATCGGGCCTGAGCTGCGTCAGGTGGGCGCCGACAGCGTCCAGGTGCATCCGGGCCACCTTCTCGTCCAGGTGCTTGGGTAGCACGTAGACCTCGCGCTCGTACTCGTCGTTGCGGGTGAACAGCTCGACCTGCGCGATCACCTGGTTGGAGAACGAGTTGGACATCACGAAGCTGGGGTGGCCGGTGGCGTTGCCGAGGTTGAGCAGCCGGCCCTCCGAGAGCACGATCACGCTGTGACCGTCGGGGAAGACCCACTCGTCGACCTGCGGCTTGATCTGGATGCGCTGCGTTCCGTCCGCGGCCGCCAGGCCGGCCATGTCGATCTCGTTGTCGAAGTGGCCGATGTTGCCCACGATTGCCTGGTGCTTCATCCGAGCCATGTCGCCCGCGGTGATGATGTCCTTGTTGCCCGTGGCGGTGACGAACACGTCGGCCGTCTCGAGCACGTCCTCGAGCGTGACCACCTGGTAGCCCTCCATCGCGGCCTGGAGCGCGCAGATGGGATCGATCTCTGTGACCACGACCCGGGCCCCCTGCCCGCGCAGCGACGCGGCGCAGCCCTTGCCCACGTCACCGAAGCCGCAGATCACGCAGAGCTTGCCGCCCAGCATCACGTCGACGGCGCGGTTGATCCCGTCGACCAGCGAGTGGCGGCAGCCGTAGATGTTGTCGAACTTGGACTTGGT
>JAXDIC010000120.1:0-9673 GCA_034664185.1 Thermoleophilaceae bacterium | reverse complement strand
AGGGAGAAGGCGTCCCAGCTCCACAAGAGGCGGCGGTTGCGGGCCACCAGGTGCTCGGCGGCCGCCGCCGCGGTGAGCGGATCCTCGCGCAGCGTGTCCAGCAGCTGCTCCTGCACGGCGCGCTGGCCGGCGAGGTACTCGCGCACCAGCGTCACCTCGCGCTCCCGAAGCTTGCCCAGGTCGCGCATCTCGTACAGGGACGTGCCGTGCATCGACACGAGCAGCGCCGCGTAGCGGCTCTGCGGCAGCAGGAGCTCGTGGGCGTGGGACCACAGGCGCGCGTGCTCCTCGACGGGCATCTCCACGAAGGAGTGGGGGAGGCCGGTCTGGCGGTTGAGCGTCGGGGATGCGTCCCACGCCGCCATGCCCACGTCGTGCTGCTCAGCCGCCAGGCAGACCTCCTCGCGGGGATCGAGGCCGCCGAACAGCTCGTTGCCCCAGGCGCGCGCGATCTGGCCCGAGACCCACGCGTGGGCGGGCTGGCCGATGGCGATCACCGCGTCGCCGTCGCGCCGCAGCAGCATGTCCGGGAGGCTAGATGACTGCTAGGCGGCCTCGGCCACCGTGCGCAGGCGTATCAGCGCGCGGCGGATGATGCGCGAGACGTGCATCTGCGAGATGCCCAGATGCTGGGCGATCTCGGACTGGGTCAGGTCCTCCTCGAAGCGCAGCCGCAGTATCAGTCGGTCGCGCGCCGGCATGGCGGCCATCGTGGGCTCGATGGTGGCCGCGTACTCGACCATCTCGTACCCCTCGTCGGGCGCGCCGACGGTCTCAGCGTAGGTGCCGCCCTCGCCCTCCTCGCTGCTGCGCGGGGTCTCGAGCGAGATGGCGTCGAACGCCTTGGCGGCCTCCATCGCCTCGACCACGTCCTCCACGGAGGTGCCGATGGTCCGCGCGATCTCCGCCGGGGTTGGCGAGCGGGCCAGCGAGCGGGACAGGTCGCCGATCACCCGGTTGATCTGCATGATCCGGTCCTGGATCGGACGCGGTACGTGAACGGCCCAGCCGGCGTCGCGGAAGTAGCGCTTCAGCTCGCCGACGATCGTGGGCACCGCGAAGGTCGAGAACGCGAACCCGCGCGAGGGGTCGAAGCGGTCGACCGCCTTGAGCAGGCCGATGCTGGCGACCTGGAAGAGGTCGTCGAGGGGTTCGTTCTGGCGTGCGTAGCGGCGGGCCAGCTGGCGGGCCAGCGGGAGGAACCGTTCCATGACCTCGATGCGGGCGGCGCGGTCGCCCTGCTGGTAGCGCACCAGCAGCTCGTTGTCGGCGCGAGTCCGGTCGGCGGCGGGCTGGAGGAAGCGCCGGCCTCCTTCGACGCGCGCGTTGTGTACGGCCATATCGTCCTTCTCCACGCGAACGCGTGCGAGGTCGACGGCGATTTAGCCGCGAGCCTCAAACGAATCCACCTGTTGCGAGCCAGATGTGCGGGCGCGTGTTCCGCCCCGCATTGGACATTCATACATCAGTCGGGGCGGATGCGCCAGCTTTTTGACGATCGCGGCGCGAAGAAGCGGTCGGGCCGCGTTACGCGCTCTCGGGCGCGTCGCCGGGAAGCGTCAGCCCCTCGGGCCCCAGCGGCGACGCGGCACGCGCCTTGCGCAGCTCCCACCAGTCCCTGGCAACGATCTGCACGGCCCCCGCGACCGGGATCGCCACGAGCGCGCCCAGGATCCCCTGGAGGCTGGCCCCGATCAGCACCGCGATGATGACCAGCAGCGGGTGCAGCTGCACCGTGCGGCGGTAGATGACCGGCTGGAGCAGGTTGTTCTCGATCTGCTGGTAGACGATGAGCCAGACGATCCACACGATCGGGTCGCCGGGGAAGTTGTGGGTGGCCGCGACCAGCGCGATCAGGATGCCGGCGATGGTGGCTCCGATGAGCGGGATCAGGTCGAAGAAGGCCATCAGGACCGCCAGGGGAACCGCGAACGGCACGTTGAGCAGGGACAGGACCACCCACGTGGTGAAGCCCGCGATGGCCGAGATGGCGAGGTTGCCCACCACGTAGCCGCCGACCGACTGGTACACGTGGTCGGCGATCCTCCTGGCACGCGGCCCGCGTGCCGGGCCAAGCTCCTCGAAGGTCCAGTCGGCCATGCGTTTTCCGTCGTTCAGGAGGAAGAACGCCATGACCAGGACCGTGACCAGCTGCACGATCGCCGAGAAGATGCCGACGGTGACGCTCCGCAGGGCGCCCACGGCCGAGCCGAGCTTGGACGGCAGCTTGAGCGCGCTGCTCTTGAGCTTCTCGGTGATGTGGTACTTCTGGTCGTACTCGCGGATCTGCTTGTTCTTGCGCAGGTCGTCGATGTAGCCGGGGACGTTCTTCACGAGCCGGTTGGTCTCGTTGACGATCGGCGGTACCACCAGCAGGCCCACGAGGAAGACCGCCAGGAGAAGGGACAGGTAGGTGGCGAGGATGGCCACCCAGCGCTTGATGCCCGTGCGCTGGAACAGGTCGACCGCGGGTCCCAGCGCCACCGCGATGAAAATGGCGATGAAGAGGAGCCCGAGGACGTTGCGGATCCCGTACAGGACATACAGTCCGGCCCCGACGACAGCCGCGACGAGAACCGTCTTGGCGACGGCCGTGGCACTCACCGGATCCAGGCTAACGGCGAGATCGGCGGCTAGGACCCCGCCGCGGGATCAGCCTTCCACGGGGGGCTCGAGCCGCCAGTCCATGCGCCGGTCGAGGTAGACGAGCGGCTCGCCGGGGTCGCGGCGGCCCCCCGCCACGTCGCCGATCAGGATCGAGTGGTCGTAGCGCTCGAACAGGGCGCTGCGGCGGCAGCGCAGATAGGCCAGCACCCCCGCGAGCTGAGGGACGTCCTGGTCCCAGCCCCACTCCAGGTCGGTGAACTTGTCCTCTCGCAGGCTTGCGAACACGCGCGCGAGGTGCTCCTGGTCGGCGCGCAGCAGGTGGACTCCGAAGTGCGTGCACTCGATCAGGGCGTGGTGGCAGCGCGAGGCGTGGGCGATCGAGATCAGCGCCGACGGGGGCGACGAGCTGAACGACGAGACCGATGTGGCCACAAGGCCGCAGGGCTGGCCGTCGGGCCGGCGCGCGGTGACCACCGCGACCCCGGAGCAGAGCCCCGCCATCGCGTCGAGGAAGACCTCGGAGACCGTTGGGGGAGTGGTCACGCGGCAGCCGGAGCCGACAGCAGCCCCGCGGACTCGGCCCACGCGCGCGAGCGCTCGAGCCCCTCCTCGAGCCCGACCTGCGGCTCGTAGCCGAGCACGGAGCGCGCCTTCTCGATCGAGTAGGTGCCCTTGCGGGCCAGGTAGCGAACGGCCCCGGGGTTGGCCTCGCTCGGCTGCCCGCGCAGGCGGTAGAACGCGTCGCCGACCGTCGCCAGGCCGAGGGCGACCGGTGTGGGCACGGTGGGCGGTCCGCTCATGCCGAGCCAGTCGTAGTGGTGGCGGAAGAACTCACGCGTCTCGATTCCCACGCCGTCGCTGATCGTGAACACCTGGCCCACGCCCGCCGGGTCGGCCGCGGCGCGCAGGTAGCCGTCCACCAGGTTGTCCACGTACGCCGGGCTGAAGATGCCCCGCCCGCCGGCGGGCAGCACCAGCTGGCGGCGCCGGATCGCCTCCAGGGGCAGGACGACCCAGGGGCGCGAGCGCGGTCCGTACACATCGCCGGGCCTGACCACCGTGCACTCCATCTCACCGGCCGCGTGCGCCTGGAGCACGAGCTGCTCGGCGGCGATCTTGGTGTCGGTGTAGGGACGACCGGTCGTCCTGACCGGATGGCCCTCGTCCACGCCGTCGGGGAAGTCGAGGCCGAACACCACGATCGACGACGTGTGCACGAACCGGCTGGCCCCGCCGCGCACGGCCGCGTCGAGCGCGTGGCGCGTGCCGAGCACGTTCACGCGCCAGAACTCGTCGTGGTGGCCGCCGAAGCCCAGGATCGCGGCCAGGTGGATCACGAGGTCGCAGCCGCGTGCCTGCTCCTGCCACTCGCCCGGCTCCGTCACGTCGCCCGCCACCACCGCCAGCTCCGGGTCGGCGCTCACGTCCATCCCGAGCACCTCCGCGCCCTCTGCGCGGTAGCGGTCGGCCAGCGCGCGGCCGATGAACCCCAGCGCCCCCGTCAGGAAGACGCGACGCGGAGGCTCAGCCACCCGACAGCCGGCGCTCGTAGTCAGCGCGCGAGCTCGGGTCGACGCCGGTGTAGAGCTTGTCCAGCCCGAATGCCCGCGCCAGCGCCCGCTGTCCGCGCGGCGGCAGCGCCGACTGGAAGCGCAGCATGGTGCCGATCCAGCGCGGCACGAACACCTCGTCGCGGGGATTGGCGATGGCGTCGGCCACGGCCTCGCCCACCTCGTCGGGGCCCATCACGCGCCCGCCGCGCGCCGGCCCAGTCCCAACCGCCAGATCGGTCTGCACCACGTTGGGGTAGACGGCCGTCAGCACGATGCGCTCGCCGCGCACCTCCTCCCGGACGGCGTCGGTAAGCCCCTTGACCGCGTGCTTGCTGGCGGCGTAGGTGGCCAGGGCGGGCGGCGCCACCCATGCGGCGCCCGACACCACGTTCACGATCTGGCCCCCGCCGCGACGGCGGAGCCTGGGGATGGCCAGCCGCATGCCGCGGATCACGCCGTCCACGTTCACGGCCATCACGCGCGCGGCCGCTCCCTCGTTGGCCTCGGCGAATGGCCCGACGACCATCACGCCCGCGTTGTTGACCAGCACGTCCAGAGGCCCGGCGCTCTCCTCGACCCGATCGAGGAAGCCGGCGAACGACTGGGAATCGGTCACGTCCAGCGGGAGGCCGACCGTTCCGGAGCCCAGCTCCTCGGCCGCGGCCTCCGCGGCGGGTCCGTCGATGTCGCCGATCCCGACCCGGGCGCCGCGCTGGATGGCGGCCTGGGCGATCGCTCGGCCGATGCCCCGCGCGCCACCGGTGATCGCGACAACGCGGCCTTCGAGGGATGCGGTCTGCGCCATCGGGCGGGGACCCTAGCGCGCGAGCAGTCCCCCGGCGTGTGTAGCGGCGGGACGACAGCTGAACTAGGCTGGTGACGATGACTGGGGCGCCGAAGGTGGGGCTGGTTCTCGGAGCCGGCGGTGTTATGGGCGGCGCCTGGCTGACCGGCGGGCTGGAGGCGATCGCCGCCGAGACGGGCTGGGATCCGGCCAGCGCGGACCGGATCGTCGGCACCTCGGCCGGCTCGATGATGGGCGCGCTGCTGGCCTCGGGCGTGCCGCCCTGGTTCATGGTTGCCCACTCGGCCGGCCAGTCGTTCACCGGGCTGGTGGACCGCGAGGGCCGCGAGGCGGCCACCGCCGACCGCTCGGCCGGAGCCACGTTCCGCTACGCGGGCGGCCTGCCGCCGATCGGCCCCGGGTCGTGGCGGCTCATCGCCTCGAGCCTCTCCGCCCCCAATCGACACCGGCCAGCCGCGCTGCTCGCCGGCTGGCTGCCGCGCGGGTTCATCTCCAACGAGCCGCTCAAGGACGTCGTGCGGCGGGTGGTGCCAAGCGGCTGGACCGAGCACCCGAGCTTCTGGGCCGTGGCCTGCGACTACGCCAACGGCCGCCGCGTGGCGTTCGGCCGCCAGGACGCCCCCGAGGCCGATCTCGCGGACGCCGTGGCGGCGTCGTGCGCCATCCCGGGCTTCTACAAGCCCGTCGAGATCGCGGGACGGACGTATGTGGACGGCGGGCTGTGGTCCACGTCCAACCTGGACATCGTGCGCAACGAGGGCCTCGACCTGGTCATCTGCCTGAACCCGACCTCGTCGCTCCACCCGCCGCGCGCTTGGAACCCGGTGGAGCGCGTGGCGGGAGCGTTCGAGCGCACGTCGGGCCGTCGCCTGGGAGCGGAGACCAAGAAGCTGCGGGCGGCGGGCACCGAGGTCGTGCTCATCCAGCCCACCGACGAGGACAAGGCCGTGATGGGCCCCAACCTGATGAGCACGCGCAACCGCAACCCCGTCATCCAGACCGCGATCCGCACGGTGGGGGAGCAGCTCCGGGCTCCCGGCGTCCTGGAGCTGCTGGCCGACCTGCCGCCCGGTCCCGACCACAAGATCCGCCAGCCCAGCGGCCCGCCGTCGACGTGGCCCAGCACGCTGCCCGGCGTGAGCGTGCGCCCCGACGCGGACGAGGCAGACGCTGAAGCGGTGTAGCCTGCCCGGGTGGGTATAGACCCACCATGAGCACCGATCGAACGCGCACCGACGAAGTTGAGGCCACCGCCGCCCGGCGTGCGCGCACGAACGGATCGATCAACGGCAACGGCCGCGGCCCGGCCGCCGTCACCGCCCAGCTCGGCCAGATGCTGGCCCAGCAGCTCCAGTCGCGCATCCCGCGGGCGGACCTGGACGAGCGCGATCCGGACTACATACGCGAGACGCTGCCGGGGCTCTGGCTGCTCGCCAGCTTCTACTTCAGGGCCGACGTGCAGGGCCTCGAGAACATCCCGGCCGAGGGACCGGTCCTGATGGTGGGCAACCACTCGGGCGGCAACATGACCCCCGACACGCTGGTCTTCACGCTGGCGTTCAACACGTACTTCGGCGTGGAGCGGCGCTTCTACCAGCTGGCACACAACCTGGTGGTGTCGATGCCGCACCTCTCGACGCTGCGCAAGTACGGCACCGTGGCGGCTTCGCGCGAGAACTCGCACAAGGCGCTGGACACCGGCGCCGCGCTGCTCGTGTACCCCGGAGGCGACTACGAGGTGCACCGCCCGAGCTGGGACTCGGCGCGGGTTGACTTCAACGGGCGCCAGGGCTACATCCGCTTGGCGCTCGAGAAGAACGTGCCGATCGTGCCGCTGGTGTCGCTGGGCGGTCAGGAGACGGCGCTGTTCCTCTCGCGCGGCGAGCGGCTGGCGCGGCTGTTCCGGCTGGACAAGATGTTCCGGCTCAAGGTGCTGCCGATCTCGCTTGCCGTCCCGTGGGGCCTCAACGTGGGCGACATGCTGGGCCACGTCCCGCTGCCCGCCAAGCTCCAGATGCGGGCGCTCGAGCCGATCGACCTGCGCAAGCGGTTCGGCCGCAACCCGGACATCCAGGAGATCGACGAGTACATCCTGGGCACGATGCAGGCCACGCTGGACTCGCTCGCCGAACAGAGACGATTCCCAGTGATCGGCTGAGGGGGGTCCGGCTTGCGAGTCGAAGCGCAGATGGTGGTCGACGCCTCCCCGGACGAGGTCTGGGACCTGATCGACGACCCGGAGAACTACACCCGGCTGGTCGCCGGGGTCACCCGCTGGGACAAACAGGGGCGCAAGGAGCGCGGCGTCGGCGCGCGCTACCTGATGCGGATGGAGGTCGGCTCCGCCCAGGTCGGCAGCCTGATCGAGATCGTCGAGCACGACGTTCCGCGCGACCTCGCGTGGACGAGCGTGACCGGCCTCGACCAGCGCGGGCGCTGGCGTGTCCGGGAGCGCGACGACGGCCAGACCAAGGTGACCTTTCGCCTGAGCTACCAGGCGCCGGGCGGCATATTGGGAACGGTGGCCGACCGCGTGTCCTCGCGGATGGTCAGGTCCAACCTACGGAAGACGCTCGAGCGGATAAAGCGAGAGCTCGAGGGGGAGGAAGGCAAGATGAGCGACGACGCGCCGGGGCTTGCACAGCGGGCCTGGACGGTCGCGGGGCGGGGGCTCCACGCGGCAAAGACGTTCTACAACGCGGGTCTGATCGGGCCGGAGCGGCCGGACCGGATCCTCGGGATCCTCCAGGCCATACGCAGGTGGGGCAACACGCCGGCCGCCGGCTACGCCGCCGCCGCCGCGCGCTTCCCCGACGAGGACGCGATCGTCGACGAGCTGGGCACGCTCAGCTTCAGCCAGGTGGACGACCGCAGCAACCGGCTGGCCAACTCGCTGTCCGACGCGGGCGTCCTCGAGGGCGACGCCGTGGGGGTGATGTGCCGCAACCACCGCGGCTTCATCGAGTCCACTGTGGCGCTGGCCAAGCTCGGCTGCACGGCGCTCTACCTCAACACCGCGTTCGCGGGGCCCCAGCTGACCGAGGTGGTGAAGCGCGAGAAGCCCACCGCGATCATCTACGACGAGGAGTTCAGCGAGCTGCTCGAGGACGCTGGCAAGCGACGCAAGCGGTTCATCGCGTGGCACGACTCGGAGAAGACCGACGACCCGACGCTCGACGAGCTGATCGAGAGCGGCGACCGCGAGGAGCCGGTCCCGCCGGACAACGAGTACCGGGCCACGATCCTCACCTCCGGGACAACCGGCACGCCCAAGGGGGCGTCGCGCAGCCAGCCGACGTCGATCCTCCCGGCGGCGGCCATGCTCGACCGCATCCCGCTGAAGGCGCGCGAGAAGACGCTTATCGCGGCGCCGCTGTTCCACTCCTGGGGCTTCACGCACTTCACCTTCGCGATGCTGCTCTCGTCCACGATCGTGCTCCAGCGCAAGTTCGACCCCGAGCAGACCCTGGCGGCCATCGCTCAGCACCAGGTCCAGGCGTGTCCGATGGTGCCGGTGATGGTCCAGCGGATCATGGATCTGCCGGAGGAGACGCGGCGCAAGTACGACACGTCGTCGCTCACCTCGGTGCCGCTCTCCGGCTCGGCGCTCCCCGGCGAGCTGGCGATCAAGTTCATGGACGAGTTCGGCGACGTGATCTCCAACCTCTACGGGTCGACCGAGGTGGCCTGGGCCGCAATCGCCACCCCGCAGGACCTGCGCGCGGCGCCCGGCACGGCCGGCAAGCCTCCGCTCGGCACGATCGTCCGGATCTACGACGAGAAGGGCAAGCAGCTGCCGAAGGGCGAGGTCGGGCGCATCTTCGTGGGCAACGAGATGCTGTTCGAGGGCTACACCGGCGGCGGCACCAAGGATGTGATCGACGGCCTGATGTCGACCGGCGACATGGGCTACCTCGACGACGAGGGCCGGCTGTTCGTGACCGGCCGCGACGACGAGATGATCGTCTCGGGCGGCGAGAACGTGTTCCCGCAGGAGGTCGAGGACGTGATCTCCAAGATGAGCGGGGTGTCCGACGTGGCGGTGATCGGCGTGGACGACGAGAAGTTCGGCCAGCGGCTGAAGGCCTACGTCGTCACGAAGGGCAGCAGCGGGCCGTCCGAGGACGACGTCAAGTCCAAGGTCAAGTCGGACCTGGCGCGCTACAAGGTCCCGCGCGAGGTCGAGTTCATCGACGAGCTGCCGCGCAACGCCACCGGCAAGGTGCTGAAGAAGGAGCTGAAGGAGCGCCACGAGGAGGGCGAGGGCGGCAGCGACAACGGGTCGAAGTCCGACGGCGCCGGGAAGAAGAAGTCGACGTCGAAGCGCGAGAAGACGGCGGCCAAGAAGGGCTAGGGCCGGCTGCGGCTACGCATGCTCCGGGGATATGACGATTCAGCGGATGGACAACGTTCTCATCGTTGTCGACGACCTCGAGGCTGCCAAAGCGTTCTTCGCCGAACTCGGTATGGAGCTGGAGGGCGAGGCGCCCGTCGAGGGGCGTTGGGTGGACCGCGTCGTCGGGCTCAACGACGTCCGTGCCGACATCGCCATGATGCGGACCCCGGACGGCCACAGCCGGCTTGAGCTGACGAAGTTCCACACGCCGCCGGCGGTCAGAGCCGAGCCGGAAAGCGCGCCGGCGAACACGCTGGGCATACGCCGCATCATGTTCGCTGTCGACGACATCGACGACGTCGTTGCCCGCCT
>JAXDIC010000082.1:0-9491 GCA_034664185.1 Thermoleophilaceae bacterium | reverse complement strand
CGGTCCGTTCCGGGATCGCTCCGGGCACGACATGAACTACCTCGGCCTCGTGGGGCTGCTCGGACTGACCGGAGAGCGCGACGGCCCGCCCGTCCAGGCCGCCGGGCAGATCGCCGACATCGGCGGCGGCGCCCTGATGGCCGCCTTCGGGATCATGGCCGCGCTGCGCGAGCGCGAGCGCTCCGGCGAGGGCCAGCTCGTGGACGTGTCGATGTCCGACGGCGCACTGTCGTGGCTGGCCATGGTTGCCGCCCGCCACTTCTGCGAGGAGCGGACGCCGCACCGGGGCGAGCTCGAGCTGGCCGGATCGCTGGTCTGCTACCGGCCCTACGCGTGCAGCGACGGCTGGGTGACGCTGGGCGCGCTCGAGCCGAAGTTCTGGCAGGCGTGGTGCCGCGGGGTGGGGCGCGAGGACCTGATCGAGCGGCAGTTCGAGGCGCCGGGGTCGGAGGCCCACGCCGAGGTCGAGCGGGTCTTCATGGAGCGCACACGCGCGGAGTGGCAGGAGTTCGCGTCTCAGCACGACTGCTGCCTCGAGCCGGTCCTCGACCTGGACGAGGCGCTGGACTCGGAGCTCGTGCGGGCGCGCGAGATGGTGGTGGAGCTGGACCAGCCCGGCGCGGAGCGCCCCGTGCGCCAGGTCGGTGTCCCGGTCAAGCTCGGCCGCACGCCGGGCGGTCCGCAGGGACCGGGCCCGGCGCTGGGCGAGCACACGCGCGAGGTGCTGGAGGCGGCGGGCTACTCGGTGGAGGAGATCGAGTCGCTGGAGGAGGCCGGTGCCGTGGCCGGTCCCGCCGCCGGCGCTCGCGGGAGCTTCATGGCGTGAGCGAGAACGGCCACGCCAACGGCCTTCTCAAGATGCGCGAGCTGGCGGCCGCCAGCGGCGTCAGCTCCGGCACGATCAAGCACTACCTGCGTGAGGGCCTGCTGCCCGAGCCGGTGCGCACGTCGCGCAACATGGCCTACTACCCGCCCGAGTTCGTCGAGCGCATCCGGCTGATCAAGCAGCTCCAGGAGGAGCGCTTCATGCCGTTGCGGCTGATCAAGCAGATGCTGGACGGCGATCCGGAGCGTGCACGGGCGCTGGTCGAGCTGGAGGACCGGATACTGGAGCGCGCCGCCGCGGGGGAGGAGACCCGCGTGTCGCCGGCGGAGCTGCAGCGGAGCTACGACATCCCGCGCGACGTGCTCGACCGCCTGGCCGAGCTCGGCATCCTGACCCCCACGAAGCGCGGCTACTCGCCCTCAGACGTGAGGATCGTCGAGGCGATCTGCCGCTTCCGCGCCGGCGGCTACGACGAGCGAATCGGGTTCACCGTCTACGACACGCTGCGCTACAAGCGGGCGCTGGAGGCCCTCGTCGAGGAGGAGGTGCAGGTGCTGATGGAGCGCCTCGCCGGGGAGATGGACGCCGACCGCGCCGTCGCCCTGATCGACGACGGCGCGGAACCGCTGCGGGACCTCATCGCCGCGCTGCACCAGAAGCTGCTGGTGGCGGAGCTCAAGCGCCAGCGCGCGGCGCGCGGCTAGGGCGCTGGGGCTAGGAGGCCGGCTTCGCGTAGCCGGCCGCGTCGCCGAACTCGAGCGTCACGCAGGGCTCGTCGCCGATCACCTCGCCGTCGTGGCCGGGCTCGATCATCATCACGTCGCCCGCGCCGCATTCGGCGGTCGTTCCGTCGTCCATCGTGATCCTCATCCGGCCGGACATGACGTACCCGAGGTGGTACGTCTGGCACGAGTCCGTTCCGGCGATCGGCTTGACGTTGTTCGACCAGCGCCAGCCCGGCTCGAACGTCCCGCGACCGATCGTGTGGCCGCCGATCTTCACCAGGTCCACGTGTCCGTTGCCCTCGAACTCGCGCACCTCGTCAGGCGAGTCGAACTGCTTTGTCTCCACCGTAGCCACCGTCTGACCTCCCAGGTCGTGTCCCTCGATGCGCGAGAAGGTACTCCTGGTCACCAGCGCACGTCGTGCCACTCCATCACGCCGTGGCCCTCGGTCAGCTCCAACCCCCCGGGCAGCGTGCCGGAGAACGTTCCGAACGGCTGGCGGTAGGAGCTGCGGACCAGCAGCACGTTGGTGCGCTCGGCGCGCTCGGCCCACGGCTGGAAGCCCAACTCGCCGCCCTCGGCGAAGCGGACCGCCGACAGATCCTCGGCTATCTCGACCGGGGCGGGCTCGAACTCGACGCCGTCCACCCAGACCGCCCGCTCCGAGTCCTTGGGCTCGTCGTTCACGCCTGTCACCAGGTTCCACCCGACCGTCCTGCCGTCGGCCAGTCGCCCCGCGCCCGCGCACCAGCGCCACGCGGTGTGGCGCTGGTGGTAGCCGGCGGTCTCGTCGACGACGCCCAGCGCGTCGATGGCCAGGCGGCGGTCCCCGAGCACGACGTCGCCGCGCACCGGCACGCCCGCCTGCTTGCGCGTCCAAACGTACCCATGGCGGCCGCTTGGGTGGACGCTCTCCACGCCCGCTCCCTCCTCGACCTCCAGCTCGATCCGCACGTCGCCGCTGGCCACCGTCGCGCGTGACCCCTCGACCCGCACGCCGCCCGCGCTCATCGTGGTGCGCGCGACGATCGCCCGCCCCGGCTCGGCGACAGCCCACCAGCGCTGCCGTGCGAAGCCGATCCGAACTTCGCAGACGCACAGCATGACCTCGGGGCCGTACGCGCCCACGTAGTGCCAGCGCTTGAGCGGGCGCCCGCGCCTGAAGGGAGGCATCGATGAGGGCGGCAGCTTCAGGTCGAGTGCGCGGACCGTCGGCCCGCGCCGGGGGAGCGACATGGCACGAGAACCGTAACCCGAACCACCCGGCAGCCCCACCAACCCCCGCGAGTACAATTGGATTGACTGGTCAGTCAACGGGCCGGGCGGGACCCGGTCGGGGCCGGCTCACTGGGGACGAAACAGATGCGGGCAGGCGCCGTACAGCTCACTTCCACCGACGACAGGGACCGCAACCTCGCGGCCGCGGACCGCCTCACCCGCGCGGCCGCGGCGGACGGCGCCGAGCTGATCGTGCTGCCCGAGAAGTTCAACGCGATCGGCGACGACGAGGTCCTGCGCGCGCACGCCGAGCCGCTCGACGGCCCAACCATCAACTGGGCTCGCGAGACGGCCCGCGAGCTGGGCGTGGATTTGGTCGCCGGTTCGATCGCCGAGCGGCGAGACGGTCACGACAAGCTGTCGAACACGTCCGTGCAGGTCGGGCCGGATGGCGAGGTCAAGGCCGTCTACCGCAAGATCCACATGTTCGACGTGGTGGTCGACGGCGTCGAGTACCGCGAGTCGGCCGCGGAGGAGCGGGGGGACGAGGTGGTGCTCTCGGAGACCGCCGGCGGCGTGCCGCTGGGCCTGACGGTCTGCTACGACCTGCGCTTCCCGGAGCTCTACCGGATCCTGGCGGTGCGCGGCGCGCGCGTGGTCACGCTGCCGGCGGCCTTCACGAAGGTCACCGGCCGCGCGCACTGGGAGATCCTGATCCGCGCCCGCGCGATCGAAAACCAGTCCTTCGTGGTGGCGGCGGACCAGTTCGGCGCGCACGGCGACGGCAAGGAGAGCTTCGGCGGCTCGACGATCGTGGACCCGTGGGGCCAGGTGCTGGCCCGGGCGGAGGACGGCGAGGGCTTCGTCACGGCCGACCTGGACCTGGCGCGGCAGGACGAGGTGCGGGCGCAGCTCCCGAGCCTGGCCAACCGGATGCCGGACGCCTACCGCTGGCCGGTGGAGGCGCACGCCTAGATGGCGGCTCCCGTCGACAAGCGTCGCCTGATCCTGGACGCGGCCATCACCGTGTTCGCCAGCAAGGGCTTCCACCACTGCCGCGTCTCCGACGTCGCGGACGAGGCGGGCGTGGCCTACGGGCTCGTCTACCACTACTTCGATTCCAAGGAAGAGATCCTCAACCGCCTGTTCACCGAGCGCTGGCAGCTCATGCTGGACGCGATCGTCGAGATCGACGAGAAGCAGGACGTGCCGGCCCGCGACAAGCTCTACGGGGTCGCCTCGTTCATCATCGACTCGTACCGCTTCGAGCCGGACCTGATGAAGGTGATCATCGTGGAGGTGACGCGCGCCGCGAACACCTTCGGCCGCCTACACCTGCCCAAGATCCGCGAGGCCTACGACCTGATCGCCCGGATCGTGGACGACGCGCGACGCGAGGGCTCGTTCAAGTCGGACATCTCCGCGGAGTTCGCGGCCATGTGCTTCTACGGGGCGATCGAGCAGCTCCTGTCGGCCTGGATCTTCGATCTCGTCCCGGACACCGAGGAGGAGTTCGAGCGTGCCAAGTCGCTGGTCGTGGAGGCCATCTGCGGCGGCCTCGAGGTGGAGCCCGCCAAGGGGCTTTCTGCCGTGTCTGGTTAGATACCCCGGCCATGGGTAACGACCTCACGAAACGCCTCATGTGGAGCGGTCTGCTCGCCGGCCTCGGCGCGCTGACCACCATCGTGGCCAATCGACTCGCCACGGCTATCTGGATGAGGCTCTTCGACGAGGATCCGCCCGAGTGATGGCACGCAAGAAGCGCGACAAGGCACCCGCCGACGACGTCGTCCCCGAGACGCAGGAGAGCCCCGCGCTCGACGCCGAGGCCGGCGGGGAGATCTTCTTTGCCCGCGAGGACGTCGAGTCCGTCGGGGACCCGGCCGCGGCGTCGGTCGAGTCCGAGCCGGTTCCCGACCCCGACTCCGGGCCGTCGTGGACCAAGCTGGGGAGCGGCGCCGCCGCGGAGGAACCGGCGGCGGAAGAGGCCCCGGTCGCCGAGCCGGTCGTGGACGCACTGCCCGTGGACGAACCGCCCGTGGACGCAGTGCCCGTGGACGAGCCTGCCGCATACGAACCTCTCGTGGACCAACCCGTCGTGGACGAACCCCCGCTGGTCGAGTCGCCGATGGGCGAGTCGCCGGCAGAAGCGGACCGCCGCGCCGCGGAGCAGGCCGCCGCCGACGGCTCCCCGGTCGGAGCCGTGGTGGGCGCCTTCGTGGGCGCGTTCGTGGCGGCCAAGGTCATCGGGCGCTTCGGCGGAGGGGACGACTGATGAGCGACAACGGCGCGAGGCAGCCCGGCACGGCCGACAAGCAGCTCGGCGAGATCGTCTCGGAGGTCACCTCCAAGGCACAGCTCCTCGTCCGCGAGGAGATCGAGCTGGCGAAGACCGAGGTCCAGCTCAAGGTCTCGAAGATCGTGAAGGGCACCGTCGCCTTCTCGGCCGCCGCGTTCTTCGGCCTGCTGATGATCATCTTCCTGCTGGACACGCTCTCCTGGGGCTTCGCCGACTGGCTCAGCGTCAAGTACTGGGTGGGCTTCGGCATCACCACGCTGATCCTGCTCCTGCTGACGGGCCTGGCGGCGCTGATCGGCATGCGGCTGATCAAGCGCGGATCGCCGCCCACGCCCGACCTGGCCATCGAGGAGGCGCAGAAGACCAAGGCGGCGCTTCAGGAGGCACGCAGCTGATGCCCACGCGCACGCCCGACGAGATCCGCGCCTCCGTACAGGAGACCCGCCGCGAGCTCGAGTACTCGCTCAACGACCTGCAGGCCAAGGTCACCCAGATCACGGACTGGCGCGGCCAGCTGCGGGCGCACAAGCGCGAGGCCGTGATCGGCGCCGCCGTGGCCGGCTTCGTGATCGGCGGCGGGGTGGCCGCCGTCTTCGGGCTCTTCCGGCGCTAGACCAGAAAGCGCGTCGGGATCGACCCGACGCCCAGCAGGCCGGGACCCGTGTGGGCTCCCAGGACCGGCCCGATCTCCGAGCAGAAGAGCGGCTCGTACCCGAACACCTCGCGGCAGCGCTCGGCCAGGAGGTCTCCCTGCTCGGGCGCCTGGATGTGCTGCACCACCCACCCGTCGGCACCGGAGTCGTGCCGCTGGCGCGCGTAGTCGACCATCCGCTCGAACATCCGCTGGCTCGTGCGCACGCGCTCGACCGGCGTGATCTCGGACTCCACGGAGAGGATCGGCTTGACCCTCAGCGTCGAGCCGATCCAGGCGCTGGCCGCGCCGATGCGCCCGCTGCGCTTGAGGAACTCGAGCGTGTCGATGGCGAACCACATCTTCAGCTCGTCGCGCGCGGCGTTCGCGGTGGCCACCACCGAGTCGGCGGTCTCGCCCGCCGCGGCGCGGCGGGCGGCGGCCACCGCCACGAGGCCCAGACCGCCGGCCGCCGTCCGGGAGTCGATCACGTGCACCCGCTCGCCTCCGCGCCCGTCGCGCTCCAGTGCCTCCTTGGCCTGCCGCGCCGCCTCGGGCGTGCCCGAGAGCCCGCCCGCGATGTGGATCGACACGACGTCCTTGCCCTCCGCGAGCAGGGGCTCGTAGACGGCGATGAAATCGCCGACGGACGGCTGCGAGGTGGTGGGCAGCGAATCGGCGGTGCGCAGCTCCTCGTAGAAGCGGTCGTAGTCGCGGATGTCCGCCTCGCGCTCGGTCCGCTCGCCCCCGAAGTTGACGTAGAGCGACACCAGGCGAATCCCGTTGGCCTCGGCCACCTCCGTGGGGATATACGCGGTGGTGTCCGAGACGATGGCGACGCGGGACATCCGCGGCGGAGCCTACACGGCCTCTCCCGCGCCACCTCGTAGACTCCGGCGCGGATGCCCGAATACGACCGCCAGCAGGTCGAGGCCCGCCTCGAAGCGCGATTGCACGAGATTGAGAAGCGGCGCGCGGCGGTACGCCGAAGCAGCGAGGGCATGCGCGACGAGCTGGCCGACTACGACCAGCACCCGGCCGACCAGGGCACCGAGACCTTCGAGCAGGAGCTGGACGAGACCACGCTCCTGCTGCTCGACGACGAGGAGGAGCGCGTGAAGGCCGCCCGCCGCGCGCTCGAGGACGGCACGTACGGGGTGTGCATCGACTGCGGCAGGGAGATCCCGCCCGAACGGCTCGAGGCGATGCCCGAGAGCATCCGCTGCATCGAGCACCAGAACCTGTACGAAGCGCGCCTGCGCCAGGCCAGCCCCCCGGCGACCTCCGGGTAGGGGATCGCCATGGGCAAGACCCTGGTCACCGGCGGCAACGGGTTCGTCGGATCGGCCGTGGTGCGCCTGCTGGCCAAGCGAGGCGACGAGCTCAGGCTGACGAGGCGACGGCGCTCCCGCGTGGAGCAGCTCGACGGCGTGGAGCATCAGGCGGTCGATTGCGACGTGCTGGACCGCGCCGCGGTGCGGCGCGCGATGCGCGGCGTGGACCGGGTCTTCCACGTCGCGGGCCTGGTCTCGATGCGCTCCGAGGACTCCGACCGCCTGTTCGACGTCAACGTGGGCGGCACCCGGATCGTGCTCGAGGAGGCGCTGCGGGCAGGGGTAGAGCGGGTGGTCTACACGTCGAGCGTCGCGGCCGTCGGTCCCGCGGAGCGAGGGCAGACCGCCGACGAGCGCCAGCTGTTCACCGCCGGCCACCTGGGCATCCCGTACGTCAACTCCAAGCGCGAGGCCGAGGTCGAGGCGCTGCGGCTGGCCGCTCAGGGGCTGGACGTTGTCGTGGTCAACCCGTGCTACGTGCTCGGGTGGGGCGATGTGTACGGGCGCGCCACCTCGATCGTCCGCCGCTTCATGCTGGGGCGGATGCCGGCGTACGTGCCGGGCGCGCTCAACGTCGTGGACGTCCAGGACGTGGCCCGCGGCCATCTGCTGGCGGACGAGAAGGGGCAGCCCGGCGAGCGCTACATCCTGGGCAACCGCAACTACACGCTCGACCGGCTGTTCGCCGACCTGGCCCGGCTCTCGGGCGTGGAGGCGCCGCCGCTGCGGCTGGCGCCGGCCGTCGCGCTGCGGCTGGCGCAGGCGCTGGAGGCCGCTCCGGGCAGGACCCCGATCACGTCCCAGGAGGTGAAGCTGGCCAGCTGCTGGTGGACTTACCGCAACACCAAGGCCAAGCGCGAGCTGGGGTGGACCACCTCGCCGCACGAGGACACCGTCGAGGCGACGGTGAAGTGGTACCTGGACCGCGAGAGCGACCGCCTGGCCAGGGGACGGCGGTCCCAGCCGGTGCAATGGAAGGCCGCGGCCGCCGCGCTGCGCGCCGTCGAGGGCGTGACGGGGGCAGCGGGGCGCCTCTGGCCGCTCGCCGCGTAACCTGAGGCTCGTGGCCATCCTCTATCGCTGCAAGACGCCCACGGACTGGCTCTGCCCGTGCGGAAAGGTGGCGCGGAGGCTGCGCCAGTCGGGCATCGAGTACGAGCAGGTGCGCGTGCCGGCGCGCCGGCGCGACCGCGACGAGGTGGAGGAGCTGACCCAGCAGCGCTGGGTGCCGGTGCTCGTCCACGGCGACCACGTGGTGCACGACTCGCGCCGGATCGTCGAGTACCTCGAGTACCTCGAGGAGCGCGACGCCGTGCCGGCTGCTAGGGCCAGCGGCTGAGCGTCAGCCCAGCCGGTTCTCGATGCCGAGCGGCGCCGCCTGCGGCGCCTCCACGGCGGGCGGCTCGGGCTGGCTGTCCGGCTGCTCGACCCCCAGCCGCGTGGCCAGCTCGCCGGTCTCGTACATCTCGAGCACGATGTCGCAGCCGCCGATCAGCTCACCGTCCACGAACAGCTGCGGGATGGTGGGCCAGTTGGAGATCGCGGAGAGCTCCTGGCGGATGCGCGGGTCGGGCAGGATGTCCAGGGCGGCGTACTGCACCCCGAGCTGGTTGAGAGCGCCGGAGGTGCGCATCGAGAACCCGCACGCCGGCTGTTCGGGAGTGCCCTTCATGAAGAGCATCACCTGGTTCTCGTCGATCGCGTTCTGGATGAAGTCGCGGATCTCCTCGTTGGTCATGTCGTCTCTCCCGGAGTCGAGGTCTTGAGCGCAAGCGCGTGGATGGGTCCGCCTATCTCGGCGCCGAAGACGTCGTAGACGAGCCTGTGCTGGTCGATGCGCGACAGGCCGTCGAAGCGGTCCGATACGACCTGGGCGCTGAAGTGGTCGCCGCCGCCGGTCGTGTCCTCGACCTCGACGTGCGCCCCCGGCAGCGCGGTCTGGATCCGCTGCTTCAGGTCCTCCGCGGTGGGCACGGGGTCGAGGATAGCGCTGGACCTGCCGAGTACAATTGATGTCAATGGTCGCTCTCACCGACGTCGCCGCCAAGAAGATCGGAACCCTGCTTTCCGACGAAGAGCACGCCAACGCGGGCCTGCGCGTGGCCGTGCGCGGCGGCGGCTGCTCGGGCTTCCAGTACCAACTCGCGCTCGACGAGCAGCGCGACGGCGACAAGATCTTCGAGTTCGACGGTATTCGGATCATCGTCGACGAGCTCAGCCTGCGCTACGTGGACGGCTCCACCGTCGACTACACGGAGAGCCTGATGGGCGCCGGCTTCCAGGTCGAGAACCCGAACGTCGTGGCGGCGTGCGGGTGCGGCTCCTCGTTCAGGGTCGCGGACGAAGACCCCAGCTGCGGCGCAGCTGCGTAGAGGCCTCTACCTCTACGCGGGCTCGTTGTCGAGCGAGCGCCAGAGATAGAGGGACGCCAGCGACCGGTGCGGTCGCCAGCGCTCGC
>JAXDIC010000401.1:0-4387 GCA_034664185.1 Thermoleophilaceae bacterium | reverse complement strand
GTGGTGGCCGCACTCGCGCCCGAGCGGCCGCCCGAGCCGGGCACGCCGGCGCCGCTCGCCCAGGCTTGACCGGCGCCCGCGCCCGGCGCTGGCTGCCCACCGCCGTGGGGCTCGTGGCCTTCGCGGTACTGTGGGCCCTGGCCGCGCACAGCCTCTGGCGCAGCACCGTGCCGGCGGACCTTCACCTGCCGCACCTCGACCCCCGCGCCTACTTCGGCAAGGCCCTGCTCGACCGCACCAGCTCGTACGAGCAGTTCCTGGAGATCGATGCCGTGCTGGCGCAGGTGGCGCTGCTGGCGGTCTTCGTGGTGTACGCCAGGCGCGGCCACCTGCTGATGCGCGAGTCCGCGGCGGGGCCGATCGGCACCGGGATGCTGCTGGGCATGCTCGGCCTGGGCATCGTCTGGCTGGCCCAGCTCCCGTTCGGGATCGCGGGCCTGTGGTGGGAGCGCCGCCACCACGTGTCGCACGCCGGCTACGTGCAGTGGATCGTGGGCGACTTCCTGGGCCTGGGCGGCAAGTTCCTCTTCGCCTCGTTCGCCCTGCTGGTGGCGATGGGCCTGGCACGCCTGGTGCGCGGCTGGTGGTGGATACCGGGGGCCGGGGCATTCGTGGGCCTGATGCTGCTCCTGGCGTTCGTCACGCCGTTCCTCCTGCCCAGCACCTATACGGTGACCGACGGGCCACTCGCCCGTGACGCCCGCGCGCTGGCGCGCGTGGAGGGCGTCCCCGGCACGCGTGTGGCCGTGCAGCGCGTACGGACGTTCACCAGCGCTCCCAACGCCGAGGCCGTGGGCTTCGGGTCCACGCGACGCGTGGTGCTGTGGGACACGCTCCTGGGCGGCCGCTTCAGCCGCCGCGAGGTGAGGATCGTGGTGGCCCACGAGCTGGGACACGTGTCGCGAGACGACGTGCTGAAGAGCGTCGGCTGGTTCGCCCTGTTCGCCCTTCCAACGGCCCTCGCCATCGCGGTGGCCACGCGTCGGCGAGGTGGCATGGCGCGCCCCGAGGCCGTCCCGGTCGCGCTCCTGGTGCTGGTCGTCCTGCAGCTGGCCGCGGGCCCGCTCGAGAACATCCGCTCGCGCCGGGTGGAGGCCCAGGCCGACTGGTCAGCACTCCAGGCCACGCACGACCCGGCCGCCGCACGCGCTCTGTTCGAGCACTTCGCTCACCTCGCGCGGCAGGAGCCCAACCCCCCGACCTGGGCCTACATCCTGAACGCCGACCACCCGACGCTGATGCAGCGGTTGTCGATGGTGGCCGCGTGGGAGGCGCGACACCCGCGGCAGACCGCAGCTTCAGGCCGGCCGGCGTGCCGACGGTGCGGCTACCCGCACCTGCCCTCGCCGCCGCTGGGCGGCGCTACTGGTAGTTGATCGTCAGCTGCGCCAGGTCGTGGTCGGTGGTCCTCGTGCCGGCACCGCTTATCCAGAAGTACGTCTTGACGATGAGGCCGTTCGCGCGCGCCGGGGTGTTGACCTCGGGGAGCGAGACGGTGTCGGTGGTGTAGCCCGCGGTGGAGTTGCACGAGATGGGGGCCGCGCTGCTCCCGTGCGTGCCGATCAGCGTCGCGCCCGAGTAGACCTCCAGGTAGTAGCACGCGTTGTGCCCGCTGGACGTCGGGCGGTAGGCCTCCTTGAAGCTCGCGCCGGTGACCGTCGCGGTGGCCGGGATGTAGGTCGGGAAGGTCACGGTCAGGTAACGGGCCGCACTGAACGCGGCGGCCCAGTTCGAGAGGGTGGTGTAGGCCAGGCCGCCGCTGCCCGACAGGGACCACGGGTAGGTGGTGGGAGTGCCGGCGGCGGCGTCCGTGTACGCGCTCGTGTAGAGCGTGAAGGCCGTCGAGGGAGTCGCGCCCGAGACGGATGCCAGGTCGATGGTGAAGGGCCTGCCGCCCGACTCCCTGCCGTACACGCGGATCCGGTTGTCGTTGGCCAGGTCCGTCGTGTTCAGCTCGGGTATCGAGGTGCTCGTGACCTTGAGGGTCGTGCCGGTCTGGCAGGAGACCGGGCTGGCGGAGCTCCCGTGCGTGCCCACCACCGCGCCCGTCGAGGCCCGCCTGACCTCGAACCAGAAGCACGCCGTGTCCGCGGCGGCGCCCGCGGCGAAGTTGAAGTTGAAGGCACCGCCGCTGACGCTGAAGCCGGCCGGGAGCGGAGCGTTCTGGTTGAACTCGACGTAGTTGGTGGTCGCGAACGCCGTCGGCCAGTTGCCCGTGGCGAACGTCAGGCCGTCGGCGTAGGCCGACTGGGCGGACGAGTTGACCGCGGCGGCGCCCGCGGAGGCGTCGCGGAGATCCCACGCGGCGGTGGTCGCCGTGTATGGCACGGTCACCGTGATCGCCGCACTGGCCACGTCGCCGGAGCTGCCCACCGCGTACACCGTGTGCGCCCCGTTCAGGGTCCCGGCCGGGATGGTCACGGTGATGTTCGAGCCGCCCCCGCTGGGGATCGGGCTGGAGGTGACCGTGCCGCTCAGCACCGTGCCCGTGCTCGAGTTGTCCAGCCGGAACGTCACCGTCTGGCCGGGGACGAAGTTGGCCACGCTGCCGTTGAGCGTGGTCGGCAGGCTGGTGACGGTCGTGGAGGAGCTGAACGACAGCGCCGGCGACGCGACGGTCACGCTGGTGCTCTGCGAGCTCTCGGCTCCTGCCCAGTTGGCCTGTGTGGGCGTCACCGAGTACTTCCACGTGCCGCCCGGGACTGCCTGCTCGGTGCAGGTCAGGGCGGAAACGGTGCCCGAGCACGCGCTCCCGATCGTCTGCACGTTACCGCTGCCGTCGTAGCGCTTGACCGTGTAGCCGCTCACCGGCGAGCCGCCGGGCAGGTTGCTCACCGCCCAGGAGACGGTGACGTTGCGGTTGGACACCGAGGCGACCGGCTGGTTGCCCGCCGGGAGCGTGATTGCTCGTGCGCTCTGCGAGCCCGCGCCGCCCGTCGTCCAGGCGGCCTGCGCCACCGCGGAGGGGACGAGCAGGGCGAGGAGCGTCGCCAGGAGGGTCAGGCGTGAGCAGCGCATCGGCCGGTGGGTCGGACCGGCGCCTGAGGCGTCGCTGCCCCTGCGGGGCGGAAGCAGGCGCGGGAGCGTTGAGCCCTCCCGCGCCTGTCCTTGCGGCGCCTCAGGCGGTGACGATCAGCTCGAGCCCGTGAGCGTCACCGGGATGGTGAAGGTCGCGCCCTGACAACCGTTGACCGAGGCGTTCGACATGCTGGCCGCGCCCGTGAGCGTGGTCTGCACCGTGCCGTCAACCGCGCCCGCCTTCGCCGGGACGACGATGTTGAGCGAGCTCTGGTTGGTGAACGTGACGCCCGTCGTGGTGCAGCCGGCGTGGCCGGCGTCGGGGGTGATGGCGCCGTTGCCGGACACCGCAGTCACCGTCACCGGGTAGGGGTTGGCGTTGTCGATCTTCAGCAGCACGTCGCCCGACACGCCCGGGTAGAGCGTGGCGCTGGTGCTTGCCGAGACGTCGATCGTGGTCAGGGACGTGGCGGTGCCGGCCTTGGCGTAGCCGTTGCCGGTGCCGTTCGTGGTCCATGCCGCGTACACGAACGCGACGAGCGAAAGCGTCGCGACGATCGTGAGTACAGCGATCTTCCTGTTCACTCGCCTGCGCATCGGTTCTCCTCCGGGACAACGAGCTGCCCCGTTCATTGGTCAAGTCGGCACAGATTCATCGGCCGCTGGCGGCGTGCCTTTAGGAACGCAGCGCCGCAGGCGGGCGGTTGCGTGTCCTCGAAGGTCGATCCACCAGCCGCCAGCCGCCACCCCGAGGGGCGGCGGCCGTGGCTGCTGACTTGGAGACCCGATGCGGTCTTCCGCAAACAATCATCGGTGGGACCCGGGGAGCACGCGATACCGCAAATGGGGTACGGCGCTACGCGGCGTACGGTCGACCGGCTTACGCGCGCGCGTTCCGGGTAATCCCTTTCCACCATGGACGAACGCGATCCCGGCGACCGGTCCAAGGACCCGACGCCCCACTCAGCCCTCAACAACCCGGTGGGCGAGCCCGACCCCACCGAATGGCCGGACCCCTTCGAGGTGCGCGAAGACCCGCTCGACCCGCCCGATCCCGATGGCGAGCCGTTCGGGGAGGAGCCGCACGCCCCGACCGGTGGGACCAGCACCAGCCAGCCACATCCCTCCCAGGACCCCGAGGCGCCCAACTGGGAGGGCCCGAAGCGCGACAAGCTCGACGACTAGCGCCAGCGCGCCGCGTGGGGTTTGCCAGCTCGCCGCGGCTGGGTAGAGACAAGGGCTGCGTCAACCCCTGACAGTGAGGCCGTTATGAGGTTTCGCCTGACTCTCGCGGCGCTCGTCGCCCTCTCGATCACGCTGTTCGTCGTGTCCTCCGCGGCCGCAGCCCCGACATGGGCGCCCGCCGCCA
>JAXDIC010000400.1:0-2605 GCA_034664185.1 Thermoleophilaceae bacterium | reverse complement strand
TCGATGCAGGTGGACACCTGGGCGCGCGGCTTCTCCTACGCATACGACGCACCTCTCGACATGCGGATGGATCCCGACCAGGCGCTGACCGCCGAGGAGATCGTCAACACCTGGGATGAGCGGCGGCTGTCGCGGCTCCTGCGCGAGTACGGCGAGGAGCGCTACGCGCGCCAGATCGGCCGCGCGATCGTACGCACCCGCACGCGAGAAGAACTGGCCACCACCCAGCAGCTGGTCGACACGATCAAGTCGGCGGTGCCGATCCCGGCCCAGTTCGCCGGCGGGCATCCCGCGCGACGGACGTTCCAGGCGCTGCGGATTGCCGTCAACGACGAGCTGGCGCAGCTGGAGGCGGCGCTCCCGGCCGCGTGGGACCTGCTCGCGCCGGGCGGCCGGCTGGCCGCGATCTCCTTCCACTCGCTCGAGGATCGCCTCGTCAAGCGATTCCTGGCGGCACGCGCACGCGGCTGCGTGTGCCCGCCCGACTTTCCGGTTTGCGTGTGCGGGCACGACCCGGAAGCCGAGCTGCTCACCCGCCGTGCGGTGGCGCCCACGCCGGGAGAGGTCGCCGCCAATCCTCGATCCAGATCAGCGCACTTGCGCGCCGCCCGCAAGCTGGAGGTCACGCCCACATGACGCCCACCGCTCTCACCCCGGCCGCTGCCAAGAGGCGGAAGAAGACGCCGGCACGGCCGCCGGCGCGCTCTGCCGCGTCGGGTCAAGTCAGGCGCGCCTCCGCGGCAACCGCACCCGCACCCGGGCACGGGGGGGCCGCTCGCCGTTCGCCGGCGCCTCGCGCCCCGCGACGGGTCTCCGGGCCGGCGCCCGGCTCCCGGACCGTCTCCCCGCGCGTCCCGCGCCCGGCGCGCCCCCGGACCGCCCCGGCCACGCGGCAGCCGCTCGGCGCCCAGGCGCTCGGCTTCATCCGGAGCCTGCCCGATCACGCCCTGCTGGACCGGCTCATCCGGGGTCGTGCATGGATCCCGCTGCTCGGCGTGCTGCTGGCCGGCATCGTGGCGATGCAGGTGGAGGTCCTCAAGCTGGGCGCCGGCATCGGCCGCTCGATCGAGCAGGGGGCCCAGCTGCAGAGCCGCAACGAGCTGCTGCGGGCCAGCGTCGCGACCCTGAGCGACGACCAGCGCATCGAGCGGCTGGCTGCCGGCATGGGCATGGTCATGCCGGCGCCCGACGCCGTCAGTTTCCTGAGCCTGCGGCCGGTGGGTTACGTGCAGCGGGCGTCTTCGAGCATCCACCAGCCCGACAGCAGCGCCTTCCTGGCCGCCCTGCCGGCGCTCCAGGCGGTCACGAGCACGACGAGCACGTCCACGTCCACGCCCGGCGTGCCGGGCGGCATCGTCGACCCAACCGCCGCCGCGACCGGGACCAGCGCCGCGACCGGGACCAGCGCCGCGACCGGGACGAGCGCCGCGACGGGGACCGGCGCCGCGACCGGGACGCCCGTGGCGGCCACCTCGAGCACGCCGAGTACCGGCGCCACCGCGGCCGTCACCGGCGGATAGGGCCCCCGTCATGGCCCTGGTCGACCGCCGGATTGGGTGGATCTTCCTGGCGTTCCTGGCCCTGCTGGCGCTCGCCTTGGCGCGCGCCACGTATCTGGGGGCCGTGCAGGGCCCCTCCCTGGAGCAGGCCGCGGTCAGCCAGCAGATCACGCAGAACGTGGTCCCGGCTGCCCGGGGAACGATCACCGACCGCAACGGTGTTCAGATGGCGATCTCGGAGTCGGCGGACAGGATCGTGGCCGACGACCTCCTGATCAAGCAGCCCCTGACCGCGGCCAAGAAGCTCGCGCCCCTGCTCGGCCGGCCGCTGCTGACCGTGCTCGCGCTGCTGAGCAAGCCGCACGACGGATACGTGACGCTGGCTCGGTTGCTTCCCGCCGACCGGGCGACCCGGATCGTCAAGCTGCAGATCAACGGCATCTCGACGACTCCAGTGGTCAAGCGCTACTACCCGCTCGACTGGACCGCTTCGCAGATCATCGGGAGCCTGCACTCCAACGGGCGGGGCGCGGCGGGGCTCGAGTGGCAGTACAACCGGCAGCTGCAGGGTGTGGACGGCGAGCGCCGGATCGTCAACGACGCCATCGGCCAGCCGATCTCGATCGATGACGTCCGCGGGATGAGGCCCGGAGAGACGCTCAAGCTGACGGTCGACGCGGCTTTCCAGGAGGAGGTCGAGCAGGTGCTGGCAGGGGTCGGCGCCCAGTATTCGCCCAAGGGGGCAACGGCGATCGCGATGGATCCGAACACGGGCGCGATCCTGGCTCTTGCCAACTGGCCCCGCGTGAATGCCAACGATCCGAGCGCCTCGCCGGAATGGGCCGGCAGCGATCGGGCGGTGGGACAGAACTTCAATTACGAGCCGGGCTCGACCTTCAAGGCGATCACGGTGGCGGGCGCGCTCCAGGACGGCGTCGTCAGCCCGGGCACCCAGCTCAACATTCCCTCGGTGCTGCAGGTCGCCGACCGCCGGATCAGCGACGCCGAACAGCACGGAGACGAGACGCTGACGGTGGCTCAGGTGCTCCAGCGCTCGAGCAACATCGGCGCCGACGAGATCGGCATGAAGCTGGGGCCGAGCCGCT
>JAXDIC010000399.1:0-2519 GCA_034664185.1 Thermoleophilaceae bacterium | reverse complement strand
GCCCTGCGCCGCTTCGGTCGCATGACCAGCCGCGAGGTCGAGGAGGTCTGCCGGCTGCCGGAGCCGCGGGCACAGGCGGAGCTGTGGCGGCTGGCGTCGGAGTTCGAGGTGAAGCCGGTTCGGGTGCTGACGGGCTGGCTGTGGGAGCCGGCGTGATCGTCAGTAGTGAAAGCCCAGCCGCTGGGCGACGAATCCCGGCAGCAGGAGCAGCCCGATCGCGATCAGCGTGGCGATCGCGAACAGCGCCCAGCGGCGCCGCCTGACGAGCTGCGTCGATCCGCCGACCGCGACGATCGGCGCCAACAGCCACGCCCACCCGAGCCAGTCGAGCGTGTGGTTGCAGTAGTAGGCCTGCGCCGAGCCGGGCTTGGCGTAGGGACTGCCGCCGTCCCCGCCGCAGAGGTTGGCCGCGACCAGCCACAGGCTGAGGTACGACCACACGAAGATCGCGAGCGGCGCGGCGAGCGCCAGGAAATACGCGGTCGACCGCTCCAGCAGTCCCCTTCCCTCCATGACGGGGACTCATCGGCCTCTGGCCGCGGTCGCTCAAGTCCTACGCGGCGGTGAATCCCGTCTCGGAGCGCCCGGCCAGGCCAGCGCCCGGCAGCTCCACGACGCCCGCTTCGGCCGTCGCGTGGCCGATCACCGCGGCGCCTGCGTGATGCCCATCGAGCAGCTCCACCGCGGCGTCAACCTCGACCGCCGGCACCACGCAGCAGAAGCCGCAGCCCATGTTGAAGACCTCGAGCAGCTCGGCGTCCTCGGCCTGCCCGCGTTCCGCGATCAGGTCGAAGATCGCCAGCCGCGGCAGCGGGGCGTCGATCAGGTAGCCCACCTCGGCCTCCAGCCGCAGCAGGTTGAGCAGCCCGCCGCTGGTGATGTGCGCCAGCCCGCGGACGTCCACGCCCGAGCGCAGCAGGTCGAGCACGGCGCGCACGTAGATCACGGTGGGCTCGAGCAGCGCGTCGCCCACGCTGCGCCCGGCCAGCTCGGACGGGCGCTCGTGCAGGTCGGGCAGCGCCCGGCGCGCCAGCGTGTAGCCGTTGGAGTGCACGCCGCTCGAGGGAAGCCCGATCACGGCGTCGCCGGGTTCGACCCGGGCGCCCGTCACGATTGCGTCGAGCGCGACGGTGCCGAAGCAGGAGCCGACCAGGTCGAACCCGTGCGGCGACGGGTGACCGCGGATCAGCTCCGGCAACTGTGCCAGCTCGCCGCCGGGTATCTCCACGCCGGCCTGCTCCGCCCCGGCCCGCAGCCCCTCGGCGATCTGGCGCAGCATCTCGGGCTCAGCCTGCTCGACCGCGATGTAGTCGAGCAGCGCGATCGGCTCCGCGCCGACGCAGATCACGTCGTTCACGTTCATGGCGATGCAGTCGATGCCCACGGTGTCGAAGCGGCCCAGCTGCTCGGCCACGATCACCTTGGAGCCGACGCCGTCGGTGGACAGCGCGATGCCCGTGGCGTCGTCCAGCCGCAGGACGTTGGCGTAGTGACCGGAGCCGAGCACGGCCCGCGAGGGGCGCCCCAGGTCGATCCGGCGCAGCACGTCCACCAGTCCGCTGACGGCCTGGTCGGCGCGCGACGTGTCCACTCCGGCGCGGGCGTAGGCGCTGTCGCTCACGGGCTCAGTGTGACCTATCGGCGGGTCAGCAGACCGAGCGCGACGCCGCCCAGCGCCACCCGGTAGAGCGCGAACGGCGCGTACGAGGGCGCGGCGTCCATGGTCCTGACCAGCCGGCTGGACACAAGCGTGGAGGCGAACGCCGCCGCCGCCCCGGCCGCGAACGATCCCGCCACGCCTGGGGCCAGCCCGCGCCGCGCCAGGCGGTGGCCCTTGAGCCCGGCGGCGGCCATGATGATCGGCAGCGCCGCGTGCCGCGAGAGCTGGTTGGCAGCGGGCCGCTGGAACCGCAGGAGCCGCGCGGCGGTCAGGGTGGCGCCGTTGCGGGACACCCCAGGCACCAGCGCCGTGGCCTGCGCCACGCCGATCGCCAGGGCGTCGGGAGCGCCGGCGTCGTCGCGCGGGCGCCGCGCCGGAGACAGGTCGGCCAGCCCGAGTGCCGCGCCGCCCACCACCTGGGCGATGGCCACGCCGCGCGGCGCCCCCAGTCGCTCCTCGATCGCGCGCTCCAGCACGAACGCGGCTGCGGCCGGCGGGCCCAGCTCCAGCGCGTGGCGCACCAGGCGCCCGGCGTCCAGCTCGCGCACCGCCTCGGCCACCTCGTGGCGCAGCCCGATCAGCAGGGCCAGCGCCGTGCCGGCGTGCAGCGCCACCTCGAACGACTTCCGCAGCTCGGCGTCCAGCTCCTCGTAGCGCCAGCCCAGCAGCGCCGGGACAAGCACGAGGTGCCCGGAGCTCGAGATCGGCAGGAGCTCGGCGGGCCCCTGAAGGGCCCCCATCGCGGCGGCCTGCGCTGGGGACAGACGGGCTCGGCGGGTCAGGCGGCTTCGGTGGCGGGTCCGCCGCCGGTGCGATCGCGGCGCCAGCGGACGATCAGGTAGACGATCCCGACGACGAT
>JAXDIC010000375.1:0-7862 GCA_034664185.1 Thermoleophilaceae bacterium | reverse complement strand
GCCTCGCGGATGTGGTAGCCGGAGATCGAGATCGGGTGCCAGCGCGGCATGCGCCGGGCGCAGAACTCGACCATGTCCGTGACCAGGCGCATGGCCGGGTCGACCGGGAAGCACCACTCCTTCTGGGCGATGTACTCCTTGAGGATGTCGGTCTGGATCGTGCCGGCCAGCCGCTCGGGCGGCACCCCCTGGCGCTCGGCGGCCACGACGTAGAACGCGAGCATCACGGCGGCCGGCGCGTTGATGGTCATCGACGTGGAGACGTCGCCCATCGGGATGCCCTGGAACAGCGTGTCCATGTCGTCGGGCGTGTCGATGGCCACGCCCTCGCGGCCCACCTCGCCCTCGGAGCGCGCGTGGTCGGAGTCGTGGCCCATGAGGCTGGGCATGTCGAACGCCGTGGACAGCCCGGTCTGGCCATGGTCGAGCAGGTAGCGGAAGCGCTCGTTGGTCTCCTCCGCCGTGCCGAAGCCCGCGAACTGGCGCATCGTCCACAGGCGCCCGCGGTACATCGACGGGTACACGCCGCGGGTGTAGGGGTACTCGCCCGGCAGCCCGATCGCGTCCGGAGCGGGCAGCGCGTCGGCCGTGTACAGCGGCTCGACCTGCTCGCCGGAGACGGTCGTGAAGAGGGCGTCGCGCTCCGGCGTGAGGGCGTACCGCTCGCGATACCAGCGCTCGGCGTCTGTCATCGGGCGCGAGTCGACAGCCATCTGCCAAGTCTAAGAGCCGACAGGGCGTCCTACCGCCGCAGGCGGTGCAAGATCCCCCGTCTGTCGGGCCGCGTCCGCGCCGCCGCGTAGCCCGAGCCGGCCGCGATCAGGCCGGCCACCGCCGTGGCGGAGACCAGCCGCAGCGTGCGCCCGAGCTTGTCGAAGCGCATCACCTGCCAGCCCTCCTCCCGGGCCACGCGCGCAAGCTCGGCGTCGGGATTGACCACAACGGGGTGGCCCACGGAGCGCAGCATCGGCAGGTCCGACTCCGAGTCGGAGTAGGCGTACGACTCGGACAGGTCGAGGCCCTCGCGCTCGGCCACCTCGCGGATCGCCTGCGCCTTGCCCTCGCGATAGGTGAAGGGGCCGTCGGGCCGGCCGGTGTACACGCCGTCGCGGATCTCCGACCGCATGCCGATGCCGCCGTCGAACGACAGGACCGTGGCCAGCAGGTTGGACAGCTCGTGCGACGCCGCGGTGACTATGTAGACCGGGCGCCCCGCGTCCTGGTGCCCGTGCGCCACCTCGAGCATCTCCGGGTACAGCCGCGGCAGCACCCCGGCCAGCATCTCGGGCGCCAGGCGGGCCAGGTCGACCACGCGCGTGCCGGCGATCGAGTCCAGGATGCGATTCCAGAGCGCCTTGGTGGTCTCGTCGGTCGACCCCTTGAGGCGGAACTGCACGTTGGCCCAGGCGTCGCTCACCAGCTGGCGGCGGCTGACGAGGCCCGCGCGATACGCGGCGCGCCCGAAGTGCAGCGCGCTGGACCCCTCCATGAGGGTCTTGTCGAGGTCGAAGAAAGCTGCGCCGCGGCCCATGCACCAGAGCCTACGAAGCGGGCTCGGGCGCACGGGCCTCCAGCTTGCGGAGCTACTTCTTGAGGTCCCTCACCGGCAGGATCGTCCGGCCGAACGTCGAGTTGACGACGGCCGCGAACGACGCGTACCAGGCGGCGGCGGCCGTGCCGATGCCGACGAAGCCACCTGCCTTGACGATGTCCGGGTTGTCCACGGCGTTCCCGATGCCGAGCAGGAAGAACGTGGTGGCCAGCAGCAGGAACACGACGTTGACCGCCGCGCTCACGCGGAACGACGCCACCCACATGTACGTGGTGAAGACGGCCCACGCGATCAGGTAGACGGCGAGCGAGTGCGTCAGGTGCGCCTTCGGAACGTCCTTCTCGAAGAACTGGCCAAGGGCCCAGAACGAGAGCCAGAACGCGCCATACGACGTGAATGCCACGGCGCCGAACGTGTTGCCTGTGCGGAACTCCCACATCCCGGCCAGGAGCTGGGCCACCCCGCCGTAGGCCAGCGCCAAGCCCAGGACGACCGGTGCGCCGGCGTCGCTCACCAGCCCCGAGTTGAAGATGCTGAGCACGAACGTGGTGAGGGCGAACGCCGCGAGCCCGAGCGGGCCCGGGTCCGCCGTGATCGGGAGCGCCCGAGCCACGCCGTTACTGGTTTGGCTCCGCCCCTGTGCGC
Organism: Thermoleophilaceae bacterium; assembly: GCA_034664185.1. Classification (GTDB taxonomy): domain Bacteria; phylum Actinomycetota; class Thermoleophilia; order Solirubrobacterales; family Thermoleophilaceae; genus AC-37. The sequence continues at coordinate 5,665 of JAXDIC010000375.1, read as the reverse complement.
GATCGTCCCGCACCGGCTGGCGGATAGTTCCTGCTTCCATGTTTCCCTCCTTCGAACCGTTTCCAGCTCGACCGCCAGGGGGGAAAGGTCAGCCACCCCGTGGCGGCCTCTTACCTAGCCCGTACCCGGACCGGGTGCGACGGAACATGAATTTGCCGGCGCTCGAAAGGGGCCGCGCCAGGCGGCCGCCAGACGGCGTCTAGTGCCCGTTGACCTCGACGATCACCGCGTCGCCCTGGCCCCCGCCGGAGCAGATCGCGGCCACGCCCAGCCCGCCGCCGCGGCGCCGCAGCTCGAGCACGAGCGAGCCCAGGATGCGCGCGCCGCTGGCGCCGATCGGGTGGCCCAGCGCGATGGCGCCGCCGTTGACGTTGACCTTGTCCTCGTCCACGCCCAGCATCCGAATGGAGTTGAGCGCGACCGAGGCGAACGCCTCGTTGATCTCGAACAGGTCGATCTGGTCCACGTCCAGCCCGGCCTTCTCCAGCGCGGCCTTCGTGGCCTTGGCCGGGGTGCGCGCCAGGTAGGGGAAGTCGTCGGCGATGGCCGCGTGGGCCACGATCGTGGCCAGGACGTCCCGGCCCTCCTTCTTGGCCCACTCGTCCGAGGCCACCACCAGCGCGCCGGCGCCGTCGTTCACGCCCGGCGCGTTGCCGGCCGTGTGCGTGCCGTCCTTGACGAAGATCGGCGGAAGCTTGGACAGGCTCTCGAGCGAGGTGTCCCGGCGCGGGGCCTCGTCGACCTCGACCACGGTCTCGCCCTTCTTCGACTTGACCGTGACGGGCGCGATCTCCTCGGGCAGCCGGCCCTCGTCGGTGGCCTGCAGCGCCAGCTCGTGGCTGCGCAGGGCGAACTGGTCCATGTCGGAGCGCGTCATCTCCAGCTCCTCGGCCACCTCGCTGGCCTCCTGGGCCATGTGCTTGCCACTGAAGGGGTTGGTCAGGCCGTCGTTGATCATCGCGTCGATCGCCTTGCCGTCGCCCATCCGGAAGCCGAAGCGCGCCTCCTTGAGGAGGTAGGGCGCCTTGGACATCGACTCCATGCCGCCGGCCACGGCCACGTCGAGGTCGCCCGCGCGGACCGCCTGGTCCACCATCGTGACGGTGCGGATGCCCGAGGCGCACACCTTGTTGACGGTCTCCGACGAGACCTCCTTGGGGATGCCGGCCTTGATCTGCGCCTGGCGCGACGGGATCTGGCCCTGCCCGGCCTGCAGCACCTGGCCGTATGAGACGTGCTGGATCTGCTCCGGCGCGACCTCGGCGCGTTCGAGCGCGGCTCCGATGGCGTGGCCGCCGAGATCGGTCGCGTCGAGCGAGGACAGGGCCCCGCCCAGCTTTCCGAACGGGGTGCGGGCGGCACCGAGGATCACGGTCTTGGGCATCGGTTCGATCGTCTCCTGCGTAGCTTGGCGGCCCGAACCATAGCGGCGGGGTGTTGCCGATCGGCGTCAATAGACTGCCCCGCTCATGGCACCGGTCACTGTCAGGGCGCGCGCCGGCGAGCCGCGCGAAACCGACGCGGACACGCGTGTGGTCGGGATCTTCGAGGGCGAGTCGCTGGACGATCCCGCCCTGCAGGCGCTGGTCGACTCGGGCGAGGCCAAGCCCGCGCTGCGCAAGCTCGCCGTCACGCACGAGCAGGTCAACGGGACCCCCAGGCGGGTGATCCTGGCCGGGCTCGGCAAGCCCGAGGAGCTGGACGCGGAGAAGGCGCGGGTCGTGGCGGCCGTGGTCGCGGGACGCGCCGGCGAGCTGGGTACCCGCTCGCTCTCCTGGGCCGCGCCGTCGGCCGACGAGCGCGTGGCCGGCGCCCTGGTCGAGGGCACGCTGCTCAAGCTGTACCGCTTCGACCGCTTCAAGTCCAAGGAGGAGGAGGACGACCCCGCCGCCATCGGCGCGCTGGAGATCGTCGCGCCGGGGGCCGACCAGCTGCACGCGATCGAGCGCGCCCGCGTGGTGGCGGAGGCGCAGAACGCGGCGCGCGACCTGCAGAACCTTCCCTCCAACGTCGCCACGCCGATCTTCCTGGCCGAGCGCGCCGAGGAGATCGCCGGCGCCCACGACAAGGTCTCGGTCGAGGTCTGGGACCGCAAGCGGATCGTGTCGGAGGGCATGGGCGCCTTCGCGGCGGTGGCGCAGGGCACCTACCAGGAGCCGCGGCTGATCGTGCTCCGCTACGAGGGCGGCGGCTCGGGACCGCTGCTCGGGTACGTGGGCAAGGCGGTCACGTTCGACACGGGCGGCATCTCGATCAAGCCCAGCGCGAAGATGCAGGAGATGAAGTTCGACATGTCCGGCGGCGCGGCCGTGATCGAGTCGATCGGGGCCATCGCCGAGCTGGACCTGCCCGCGCGGATCCTGGCCGTGGTGCCGTCGACCGAGAACATGCCCAGCGGTCGCTCGGTCAAGCCCGGCGACATCGTGAGGGCGGTGAACGGAACGACCATCGAGGTCAACAACACCGACGCCGAGGGGCGGCTGATCCTGGCCGACGCGCTGGCCTACGCCGTGCGCGAGGGCGCCGAGCGCATCGTCGACCTGGCCACTCTCACCGGCGCGATCATCGTTGCGCTGGGCTCCACCTACCACGGGCTGTTCTCCAACGACGACGACTGGTTCGCGCAGGTCGAGGCGGCGTCGAACGCCACCGGCGAGCTGGGCTGGCGGCTGCCCCTCCACCCGGAGTACTTCGAGCTGACCAAGGGCGAGTACGCGGACCTGACCAACGCGTCCGACACGCGTAAGGCGATGTCGATCTACGCCGCCGAGTTCCTGCGGCAGTTCGTCGACGACAGGCCATGGGTGCACATGGACATCGCCGGCACGGCGTGGGGCGGCACGCGCGCGTACGTGGGCAAGGGCGCGTCTGGGTACGGCGTGCGAACGCTGGTGGAGCTGGCCGAGCGCGCCGGCGGAGAGAGGAGCTGAGGCGGATGGCTGGATCGCTGGAGGGACGCACGGCGGCGATCACGGGAGCTTCGTCGGGGATCGGCGAGGCCACGGCGCTGGCCTTCGCGCGCGAGGGAGCCGCGGTGGCTCTCGGGGCGCGCCGCGAGGACCGGCTCCAGGACCTGGCCAAGCGGATCGAGGACGCCGGCGGACGTGCCGTGGCGCTGAAGGCGGACGTGGGCGACGAGGAGAGCGCGCACGCGTTCATAAACGGCGCGCGCGAGCAGCTGGGCGGGCTCGACATCCTGATCAACAACGCCGGCGTGATGCTGCTGGGCCCGCTGGAGGGCGCGGACACCGAGCACTGGCGCCGCATGGTCGACGTCAACGTGCTCGGCCTCCTCTACTGCACGCAGGCCGCTCTCCCGATCATGCGCGAGTCCGGGGGCGGGCACATCGTCAACGTGTCCTCGGTGGCGGGACGCACCGCCGCCGCGGGCAGCACGGTCTACAACTTCACCAAGTGGGGCGTGGTGGGGTTCTCCGAGGGCCTGCGGCAGGAGGCGGGCGCCTCGGGCATCCGCGTGACGGTGGTCGAGCCGGGCTTCGTGGCAACGGAGCTCCAGGGCCACAACGAGCAGCCCGCCGTCAAGCAGGGGATCGAGAGCATGCGCGAGGACATCGGCGACGTGCTGGAGGCCGACGACATCGCCGAGGCGATCCTCTACACGGTGGCCGCTCCCCAGCGCGTCTCGATCAACGAGCTGCTGATCCGGCCGACGGGCCAGAAGCGCTAGCCACGGCTCCACGCCGGGCGACTGCCAGCGGCGAGCTGCGCTCGAGCGCCTCCCAACCGACGTCCTGCTCGCGCTCCGCCTCGTCCGCGGCGGCGCCACCGCGCAGGCCGAACAGCCGCTTGGCGTACAGCAGGTAGGCCACGATCGCCAGGTTGATCACGAACGCGAACACCTTGAACGGGGTGAACTTGTGGATCAGCTCGTACACCTCGAGCGGCAGGAACGACGCCGTGACGAGGAACGTGAGGTACTCGGCCCAGCGCTTCTGGAACCAGAGCCCGACCGCCTCCACGCCCTCGATCGCCGCGTAGACCAGCACGGCGGCGCCGACCAGGTGCAGGGTGCTGGACTTGAGCGTGAAGAGCTTGTCCAGCTCCCCGATGAGGCCTGACTTGCTCGTCTGGACCGGCCCGCCCCCCACTCCGCTCTGCAGGTCGGTGACCACCCGGTAGAAGGTGTGCTTGAGCTCGCCCTGGTGGGAGGCGAAGAGCAGGATGGCGACGCCGAGCAGGCCCAGGATCAGGAAGTGGAAGGCGCGGTTGATGGCGATCAGGCGCAGCACCACCTTGTCGCGCAGCGGCTTGCCGCGCAGGGGCAGCTCGATCTCGTCGCGGTCGGGGAGGTGCTGGCGCGCGGGGCTCTCCGGCGCGGGCTGGGGCAGCCAGCTGTCGCAGCGCAGGCAGCGGTGCCAGCGCACGCCCTCGTCCTCGAACGCCACCAGCCGGTCCTCGGCACGCAGCTCCGCGGCGTCGGTGCCCACCAGCTCGTGCCCGCGGGCGCCGCACACGATCAGCTCCCAGTGCAGCCTGGGCCGGAAGCGCGCGGGCTTGACGGTGCCGGGGAGCGGGCGGTGCTCGCTTTGCGCCACGACTGGAAGCTATCCAGTCGAATTGCTAGCCGGATCGCGGTAGACGTCCTTGGCCCACGGCGGCGTGGGGCCGTCGCGCTGGAGCGGGTGGTACGAGCGCGGGTCGATCGGCTCGAGCGGGACGAGCCGGAGGTCGGGCGCGGTGGTGGTGCGCTCGTGCACGTCCACGCCCTGGCGGGTGGGCAGTAGGCGGCCGCGCCAGCCGTGCGGACCGTGGCCGTCCGGCAGGACAGTGCGGTGCAACGTGAGCGGGATGTGGCCCGCATGGCTGCCGCGCGAGACCCGCGTCCACCCCGTCCACGGCCCCCAGCGGTCGTGGCACCTGGGCGCGGGGCCCATGCAGTACTGGTAGCCATGGTGGGCCGTGGCGCGGGCGAATGCGCGGCCGCCCGGGTCGACGCGCACCTGGTAGCCCTCCCAGTCGTCCAGATGAAATCCGCTGTAGCCGTTGCCGGAGCGGCGGGGCGCGTCCACGATGGCCCAGGCGGCCGCCGCCGCACCCCACGTCGTGGTCGAGTCGGGGTAGTAGAACCAGTACTGGAGGAACGTCCGGCCGCCGCTGCGCACCAGGTGAGTGAACGCGGTGGCCGGGTAGCCGCCGCGTGCCGAGCGGTGCACGTCGAGGCCGCCGCGGTCGGGCGCATCGGAGCAGCGGTGCGAGCGGCACTGGCGCCAGTCGACGGGCAGCGTGTAGGTGCCGGGCTCGTACGCGATGTTGGGGGCGTAGCGGCGCACCAGCCCGGCGCCGTCGACGCCGTAGGCCGCGACCAGTTGGGCATCTGCGCCCGCGCCTGGGTCGCGGCAGTCGCCGCTGACCGCGCACACCACGCGGCGCACCAGGAGCTGGCCCAAGGTGTGCCCGCCGGCGACGGGCACCACGGCCGCGAACCCGGCCAGCGCAAGCGCGACGAGCAGCACCAGCCCGACCCACTCGACCGCCGCCTGACCGCGTTCGCAGCGCACGCGCTCCAGCGTGCGCCGGCGCGACGCACATCTGTGTCACGAAGGTGACGATTCCGCGCCAGTACCATGCCCCGCCCGTGAACTTCGACCTGACCGACGAGCAGCGCGACATCCAGCGCCTGGTGCGGGAGTTCGCGGACGGGGAG
>JAXDIC010000372.1:0-2706 GCA_034664185.1 Thermoleophilaceae bacterium | reverse complement strand
CGGGTTCCGGCCAGCGACTTCGAGATTCGCTCCCGCAGCGCCTGCGTGCCCTGGTCGGTCGAGCCACGCAGCCGGAACTGCACGTTGGCCCAGGCGTCCGCCACCAATCGGCGACGGGAGATCAATCCGGCGCGGTAGGCCGCACGCCCGAACTGGAAGGCCGAGGACCCCTCCATCAGGGTCCGGTCCAGATCGAAGAAGGCGGCCGCCGAGCTCAGCCGCCATTCACCTCCACGATCACTGCGTCGCCCTGGCCGCCGCCGGAGCAGATTGCCGCACACCCGATGCCACCGCCGCGCCGGCGCAGCTCCAGCACCAGAGACCCGAGGATCCGGGCCCCTGACGCGCCGATCGGGTGGCCGAGGGCGACCGCGCCACCGTTGACGTTGACGCGGTCCTCGTCGATGCCGAGCATCCGGATCGAGTTGAGCGTGACCGAGGCGAAGGCTTCGTTGATCTCCCACACATCGATGTCCTCGGCCTTCAGGCCGACCTTCTCGAGCGCCTTTTCGGCGGCCTTGGCGGGGGTCCTGGCCAGGTAGGCAAAGTCGTCGGCGACCTGCGCCTGGGCGATGATGGTGGCCAGCACGGTCTTCCCGTTGCGCTTGGCCCACTCGTCGCTGGCGAGCACCAGAGCGCCTCCGCCGTCGTTGACGCCCGGGGCGTTCCCGGCCGTGTGGGAACCGTCCTTGACGAAGATCGGCGGCAGCTTGGCCAGCGTCTCAAGGCTCGTGTCGCGGCGAGGGGACTCGTCGATCTCCACCACCGTGTCCCCCTTCTTGCCCTTGACGGTGACGGGCACGATCTCCTCGGACAGGCGGCCCTCGTCGGTCGCCTTGACCGCCAGCTGGTGCGAGCGCAGCGACCAGCGGTCCATGTCGGGACGGGTCAGCTCCAGCTCGCTGGCCACCTCACTGGCCTCCTGAGCCATGTGCTTGCCCGAGAACGGGTTGGTCAGCCCGTCGTTGATCATCGAATCGATCGCCTTGGCGTCGCCCATCCGGAAGCCGAAGCGGGCCTGCTTGAGCAGGTACGGGGCGTTGGACATCGACTCCATTCCGCCCCCGACCCCGACCTCCAGGTCACCGGCGCGAATCGCCGCATCGAGCAGCCCGGCGGCGCGGATGCCCGAGGCACAGACCTTGTTGATCGTCTCCGAGGAGACCTCCTTGGGGATCCCGGCCTTGATCTGCGCCTGGCGCGAGGGGATCTGCCCCTGGCCGGCCTGGATCACCTGGCCCATGACGACGTGCTGGACGTCCTCTGGAGCGACTTCCGCGCGCTCCAGGGCGGCCTTGATCGCGGTGCCGCCGAGCTCGGTCGCGTCAAGGCTGGCGAGGCCGCCGCCGAGCTTGCCGATCGGCGTACGGGCAGCAGAGAGGATCACGGTCTTTGGCATCTGGTGGCGACTCCGATTTCGCTGGAGGGGGTGGTCCAATGCTAGTGGGCGCTCGCCCGACACCGCCGTTGCTAGGGTGGCCCAGGTGCACGTCGAGGCGACCACCCAGGGGCCCCTCGACACCGATGCCGACACCGTCGTGGTGGGCGTGTTCGATCGGGAGGGCGTCGCACACGATGTCCCGGGGGATGCGCTCGCGGGGCTGCTGAGCAGCGGCGAGGCCCGCACCGAGCTGGGCCGGGTCGCGGTCACGCACGCCGATGGGCGACGGTTCGTCATCGTCGGACTCGGCTCACGTTCCCGCTTCGGACCTGAGCGCGCACGGGTGGCGGCGGCGAAGGCTCACGCGCGCGCCCGCGAGCTCGGAGCGCAGGTGCTGTGCTGGGAGCTGCCGCATCATGTTCCAGACGCGGTCGCGGGCGCCCTGGTCCACGGGACCGTCCTGCACGCGTACCGCTTCGATCGCTACAAGCCCTCCGAGGACGCAGGGTCGCTACGCCGGCTGACGGTGAGCGCACACCACGACGTCACCGAAGCGGTCCGCGTCGCCGCCGTGACCGCGGCGGCGCAGAATCGCGCCCGTGACCTCGCCAACACCCCCGCCAACGAGCTGACGCCCACCGCGCTGGCCGATTACGCCGCCGAGCTCGCGAGCCGGCTGGAGGGCCTGTCCGTGTCAGTCCTGGGCGAGAGCCAGATTCGCGCCGCCGGCATGGGCGCCTTCGCGGCGGTCGCCCAAGGTTCGGCGCAGGAGGCCCGCCTGATCTCCCTGCGCTACGAGGGGCCCGACGCACATGGGCCCCGGCTCGGGCTGGTCGGCAAGGCGGTGACCTTCGATACGGGGGGCCTGTCCCTCAAGCCCCCGGCCAAGATGCACGAGATGAAGTTCGACATGGCGGGTGGGGCCGCGGTGATCGAGGCGATGGCGGCCCTGGCCGAGCTGAGGGCGCCGGTGCACGTCATCGGTGTGGTCGGGGCCACCGAGAACATGCCCGGCGGCGGTGCGGTCAAGCCCGGGGACATCGTCCGAGCCATGAACGGCACCACGATTGAGATCAACAACACGGATGCCGAGGGCCGCCTGGTGCTCGCCGACTGCCTGCTGCACGCTCTGCGGGAGGGCAGCGAGCGCCTGATCGACGTGGCCACCCTCACCGGCGGGGTCGTGGTGGCACTCGGTTCGGTTTACGCCGGGCTGCTCTGTAACGACGAGACCCTGGCGGCGGAGCTGCAGGCCTGCGGGGACTCCAGCGGCGAACTGCTGTGGCGGCTGCCGCTGCACGAGGATTACGCCGCCATGGTGAAAG
>JAXDIC010000371.1:0-2665 GCA_034664185.1 Thermoleophilaceae bacterium | reverse complement strand
GGAAGTTCGCGTACGCCCAGGTGTCGTCAGGCGTGCCGCCCGAGGCGGCCGCGTTGAAGGCGCGGAGGCCCGTGCGGGCCTGGACCAGGGAGCGCTCGACCTTCTCAGCGCGTGAGGATCCGAGAATCATCAGCCGACGAGGCTGAGCGAGCCGCCCGGCGAGGCAGACGTTGATCGGCCGGTCGGAGAGGCCGGCAGGAGTGCCCGCGCGGGCGACGCTTCGACCGAGTGCGCCGTGACGCACGCGCGTCACGCAGGAATCCTCGCCGATCTCGTCGTACCACCCTCTTCAGCCGAAGCGGCTCCAGAACGCGCAGTCGTGGTCGGCCGCGAAGCGCGTCTCGGTGAGCGGCTGTGGTGGCGCGAGCGACTCGGTCTCGGTGGTCGTTGGCAAGTAGCGGGGCCATCCGAATCCCGGATCGCCGGTTCTCGCGAAGGTCGCCCACAGGTCGAGCATCCTCTGGGCCAGGTGCTCGTGGGCGCCGGTGAGCAGCGACGGGAAGCCGCGGAGGGTGAAGAGGTACTGGAGCTCGGCGCCGTGGTACGCGCCGAGTGCAAATCTCGAGGGTGCGCCCCGGAAGAAGCGCGGGGCGCTCTCGTCGTCGAACTCGTACTGGTATGTCGCGACGTAGCGCGAGAGCGCCTGCGCGGCAGCGTGCGCGCGGCACGCGTAGGCCGCGTCGGTGACGGCTGCCGCGAGCGCGAGGTCGGGCGCGGGGTACCTGCGGAGGGGGTACCGGGCCGCGACCGTGGCCGCGGTGGCAGGAGCGAGCTCGAGTGTGGCGCCGATGGCCGCGCGGTAGCCCGCGGCGCTTAGCACGGGCCAGCCGCCGGGCCTGTTCGTGGCGAGGAAGAACCTGTCCTCATCGCGGTTCGATCCCTCGATCACGGGCACGCGGTTGAAGCGACCGCTCGTGAAGGCGCTCGTCATGGTCCGTCTCAACACCTTCCCATCGACCACCGGCGTGGCGTCGAAGAAGGGCTGGTTCGCGAGGAGCGTCGCAACCGGGACCTTCCGCAGGCAGGCCGCGTCCGTGGCGCTGCAGCCGACCCGGGCCGCGAACGCCGCGCCGGCCGCCTCGGCCGCGGGTAGCGACGGCTGGCTACCGGCGTAGCCACCGCTTTCTGCGATCGCTCGCTGGAACAGGCCGTGGGCAGTGGGCGAGGCGAGCTGTGCGTGAACGCTGACCCCGCCGGCCGACTGCCCGAAGAGCGTGACGGTGTGCGGATCCCCGCCGAAGCGCCCGATGTTCCGACGTACCCACCGGAGCGCCGACTGCTGATCCAGCAATCCGTAGTTGCCCGAGGCGTGGCCCGGAGACTCGGCCGTCAATGCCGGATCGGCGAGGAAGCCGAGCACGCCGAGCCGATAGTTGATGGTCACGACGACGACGTTCCGCGCGACCAGCCCGATGGGGAGATAGTCGTTCGAAGCGCCCGCGACGAGCCCCCCGCCGTGGATCCAGACCATCACCGGGGCGCCCTTCCCACCGGGCGGAACGAGAGGCGTGAAGACGTTGAGGAACAGGCAGTCCTCGTTCGTGCTCGCGAGCCCGAGCAAGGATGCGACCTGCGGGCACGAGTTGCGGAACGCCGTCGCGTCCCGGACCCTCGCCCAGGCCGCGTGCGGCCTGGGCGGCCGCCAGCGCAGATTTCCGACCGGGGCCGCGGCGTAGGGGATCCCGAGGAAGCTCAACATCCCTGCGCGCGTCGTCCCGCGCACCGTTCCCCTGTCGGTGACGACCATCGTGGCGTTCGTCCGCGTCGCCACGTCGTGGCGCCCCGACGGCCCCGCGCGCGACGCGCCGGCGAGAGCCGAGGCCGCGCCCAACGCCACCGCGACGGCGGCAAGCCTGATCGCACGGCTTCTTCGCTGGCCTTTGCCCACAATCTCTCGCTTCGGTCGTCGGGCCGTCCGAGCCAAAGATAGCCACGGTGGCGTTCGTCAGAGCATGTTCGAATCGCCATGCGATTCTTTCCGCCTCGTCGACCGTCGCGCAGTGAGGGTACGGTTGCCGGGCCGACCCCGCCGATTCGGCCCACGCTCGTGAGGGAAGGAGAGAGGTGGCGCGCATGGCTCGTCCGTCGGAGATGCACCTCAGCCATCGGTCCAACTGGCTGCGAGCTGCGGTGCTCGGCGCCAACGACGGGATCGTGTCGACCGCGAGCCTGGTCGGGGAGCCTGAGCTCCGCGCCGACCCGGAGGGAGAGCTGCGCGAGCTTGCCGCCATCTACGTGCGCAGGGTGTGTGCCGGAGACGCGATCGTGGCTCGTGCGGCGATCTCGCACTCGTGGCTGAGCCCTCCGAGGAGGTCTGGGCGGTGACGATCCCCACAACTTGATGGGACGCGTCCGCCTTTTCATGGTGCTCTCACGAGATTTCAGCCATAGTCGCCCGGTGGCATCGACCGGCTCCGTCCGTGAAGCGGCCCGTCTTGGTCGTCGTCGTCAGCGGCGTCGTGTCGTGCTGGTCGTGTTGCTGGCGCTTCTGGCGCCGGTGGTGTACTCGTACACGACGACGATGTTGCGGCCTTCGAGCCTGCCGCTCTGGCCGCGTAGCGTCGAGTGGTTGCGTGCGCATCACGGCAATTGGCTCGTGGACGAGGCTGAGCACTACTACTTCAGCTGGCAGGCTCCGAGCAAGGGAGGTCCGCAGCTGAAGACG
>JAXDIC010000334.1:0-2825 GCA_034664185.1 Thermoleophilaceae bacterium | reverse complement strand
TGTGAATGTCCAGCTCATCTCCGCGCGCTTCGCTGGACTGCCGCCACAGCAAGGCGCCGACCGCTGGCCGCATGTCCAGGGCCTCCGGTTTGAGCGCGTACGCGTTGTAGTAGAAGGGCTGGTCGTGGAGGTGTTGCCCGACGGGGAGATCGGCCACGACGTCCATGCCGAGCTCCCCCAGATCAGCCGCCGGGCCGACGCCAGACCGCAGCAGGATCGCCGGACTGCCATATGAGCCTCCGGAGACGATCACCTCGCCCGCAGGAATCTCAGCGCCGCTTGCGGTGATAACGCCGGTGGCACGATGCCCGTCGAACAACACGCGATCGACGAGCACGTCGCCTGAGATCTTCAGATTGGGGCGGTTGCGAACCGGCTCGGTGAGATAGACGAGGCCGTTGTTTTGACGCACGCCGTCGACGACGTTAACCGGGTACCCGCCGACCCCGCTCGGATTCGGCCCGTTGAAATCCTCGACTCGGGGGAACCCCTCCGCCACAGTCGCGTCGATGAACCCGCGCAACGAAGGGGTCAGATCGTCGTACCTCTGATGTCTTATCGGGAACGGTCCCGTGCGCCCGTGGTAGGCGTCATCGCCGTCGGTCGTGTTCTCCATCTCCCGGAACGCTTCCTCGACGCCCTGGATCGTCCAATCGTCCAAGCCATGACGTTGCCAATCGCGGACGTCGCTCGGTCGTGCGCGCATCGCCACCGTGGCGTTGTGGGCCGAGCAGCCGCCGAGCGCTTTGCCGCGCGCGGCCGCGATCTCGGGGGAGGCAACTCCACCCCGGGCGGTGAAGCCCCACTCGTGCTCGGGGTTGGCCGGCACGTGCGCGGGGTCGCGCAGGTCGTCGGGATAGCCATCGACGCCGTAGGCCGTGCCTGCCTCGAGCAGCAGGACAGAGCGAGTTGGATCCTCGCTCAGACGGCTGGCAAGGACGCTACCCGCTGAGCCTCCTCCAACAATGACTACATCAGCGCGACCGGCGCGACCGTTGCCGATATCGGACATGGACTTCTCCTCGGGTCGATGGCTCCTAGCCGCATCGTGGCCAGCGCGCGGGTGACGCGTCATCGCCAGATCCCGGTGATTCGGCAGCTGTCAGCCGTCACGAACCGCGGCGCAGCGATTCGACATCCATTCTTTGCCGTGGTTGCCGACCCGCTTCACGTACGGTGTGACGCTCGCGCCGTACCTCCAGCCGCCTGGAGAGCAAGTGCGTGGGTGGTTGGCCGTCCCTCCGATGTCCCCCCACGACTCATGGATTCGCCGACGGGATCCAGCACTTGGAGTGCGCGAGCTGCGCCGCCCGGATTGAACCGCGCTACCGCCCGCGCTACCGCCTTGAGAGAGTCACATCGCGCCATGTAACGACCTTCGGTCAGCGGCCGCCAAGCGTGCCGGGACGGTTGCGCAGAATCTGTTGGCAGTGCCGTTGAGTGCCAGCCTCACTCGCCGTCGGCCGACTCGCGCGGACTGATTTCGCGGACGACCACACGGACAGGTGATCAAGACCCGACCGCCGCTCCGGACAGCCAGTTCGCCCGCAGATACCGACGGATCAAAGCCCGCTCCGGAGCCAGACCGCGATCGACGCACAAGCACACGACTGATCCAACACCCGGCCACACCGTCAGGCTGGAACCTCAACGGTCCCCAACCCGGTCGCAACCCCAGCCACACTGTTCTGACAGTCAGGGGGTCAGGACGATCTTCCCGGCGACGTGACCGGCCTCGAGCTCCGCGAACGCCGCTCGAACGTCGTCGAGCGGGTAGGTGCGCTGGATCGGGACGACGAGGTCGCCCACCGCGATCGCCTCGGCCAGTTCGGCCAGCGTCGCCGCGCTCGCCGCGGCCGCGCCGCCGTCGCCCTTGACGCCGTACTTCTCGATCGAGGGGAAGTCGACGATCGTGTCGATCCGGTCCGCGGCGATGCCGAGCTCGAGCGCCAGCTCGACGTAGCCGCCCCCGACGAGGTCGATGAACGCGGCCACCGGCGTCTCGTCGGCGGCCGCGGTGATGCGCTCACCGACGCCATCGCCGTAGACGACGGGCACCGCACCGCGCTCGCGCAACCATGCGTGATGGCGCTCGCTGGCCAGTGCGATCACCCTCGCGCCGGTGCGGACCGCGAGCTGGACCGCGAACACACCAACGCCGCCGCCCGCCCCGGCGATTACGACCGTCTCACCCGCAGTCGGGGCCACGGCGCGCGCGGTGGCGACCCCCGTCGCGCCTGCGACGAACAGCGCGCCCGCCACCTCCCACGGGACCTCCGCAGGCTTCGACGTCAGGTTGGCCGCCTCGACGAGCACGTACTCGGCGTGGCTTGCGCGGTTGTTGGTGTAGCCGATCACCTCGTCGCCCACGGCTACGCCCCTCACGTCCGCGCCGACCTCCTCGACCACGCCGGCGAGGTCCGAGCCCTCGCCGCTGGGAAAGATCGCGGGGAAGATCGCGCGGACCACGCCCGAACGGATCTTCCCCTCGCTGGGATTGATCGCGGCGGCGCGGACCGCCACGAGCACTTGGCCGGGCCCGGGCACCGGACGGGCCACGTCGCGCACCTCCAGGACCTCGATGCCACCGTAATCATCGAATCGGACCGCCTTGGACATCAGCCGCTCACCTTCCCTGCGGTGATGCGTTGTGCGCCGGCGAGATGCGCCGACAGCAGCTGTCCGGCTCTGTCCAGCGCCGCGGTCGCTTCGTCAAGGATCGAGTGGTAGGCCTGGAAGACGTGGGGCACCCGTGGGGTGATGTCGAGTGTGACCTCGACGTCGGCTGCGGCGGTCGCTCGCGCGAGGCGTACGGCGTCGTCGAG
>JAXDIC010000285.1:0-12319 GCA_034664185.1 Thermoleophilaceae bacterium | reverse complement strand
GCGCGGGACTCGGAGTGCTCGAGCACGTAGTGGCACTCCTCGGGCGAGTTGGTCTGGTAGATCGAGACCGACGTGGCGCCCGTGGTCAGGATGCCGTAGTTGGCGTAGGTCCACTCCGGGCGGGTGTGGCTGAGGATGGCCACGCGGTCACCGTGCTGGATGCCGAGGTCGACCAGGCCGAGGGAGACCTCGCGCACCGTGTCGCCCAGCTCCGAGTAGGACACATCGCGCCACTCGTCGCCGGCCTTGAAGCGCAGCGCCGGGTTGCCGGCGTACTTGGCGACGGCGGCCGGAAGTGCCGCGGCGATGGTCCTGCTGCCAGTTCCGGCGTCCGGCGCCGAAACGGCGGTACCTGATTCCAAGGGGCTCCTCCCGGGTCGGTTCCCGGGGAAGTCTAAGGGCCTAACCCCGGTCTACGCGCGGATCAGGCGAACTGTGCTCTGGGCGTGGGAACGCCTGTTTTGGACTGCGCCTCCTTGAGCGAGGAGAGGAAGAGGGTCTTGTCGATCCGTCCCTGGAAGATCGGCACTCCGAGCTCCATGCACTTCACGATTACTTCTCGCCGGTGCATGCCGGCCTCGCGGGCGAGCTCGGTGGGCGTCAGGTGGATCGCCATGGAGTATGTCTCCCTCCGTCGCTGTGAGTGACCAGGGGATTGTTACCGCTCGCGCCGGACAGCGCAATGGCTTGGGCGCAAAATGCGCTGTTTACGGCCAGTTTTTCGCCGGAATCGGGCCGTTTCCGGCTCAAACCGGGTTTGGCACGTCGACGAAGGTGTGGCGCACGCCGAATCGCTCGGCCAGGAGGTCGCCCAGTCGCCGCACGCCGAAGGTCTCGGTGGCGTAGTGGCCGCAGGCGAGGAAGGCCACTCCGCTCTCGCGGGCGGTGGCCATGGCCGGCTCCTCCGGCTCTCCCGTCACGAACGCGTCCAGCCCGCGGCGGACCGCGTCGAGCAGGTTGGAGCCCCCACCGCCGGAGACCACGCCCACGCGCCGGAGCGGCCGCCCGTCGCCCTCGAACACGAGCGGGTCGCGCCCGAACGCGCGGCAGCAGCGCTCGGCGAAGGCCTCCAGGGCCAGCGGCTGGTCGGCGTGGCCGACGAAGCCGATCGGCCGGCCGCGCGCCTCGCCGAAGGGCTCCCCGCGACGGAGCTCCAGCGCGTCGCAGATCAGGGCGTTGTTGCCCACCTCGGCGTGGGCGTCGAGCGGCAGGTGGTAGGCGGCCAGCGACATGTCGGCGTCGAAGAGGGACTTGAGCCTGCCCCTGAGCTGCGCGTCGACGGTCGTCGGCGCCGAGCCCCAGAAGATCCCGTGGTGGCAGAGCACCATCCCCGCGCCGGCCTCGGCCGCCCGCTCGAACAGCTCGCGGTGTGCCGACACGCCGGTCGCGACGTGCTCCAGCTCGTCGCGCCCGGTCACCTGGAGGCCGTTGGGGCCGTAGTCCTCGAAGGCCGGCGCGTCGAGCAGCTCGTCGAGGAAGGCGATGATCTCGTCGCGTCCGGCCACGCGCGCAACGTTAACCTGCGGCGGCATGCCCAAGCGCGACGAGTTCCTCGAGTCGCTGATGGACACGAGCCTGTACTCGATGGGCGCGTTCTTCAGCGACCAGCACCCCGACCTCGTGGACGAGGTGATCGACCAGAGCGTCGAGATCGAGGCGCGCGGCCTGCGCGGCTACGCGCGCGACAACGGCCTGTCGGTCGAGGAGTGCTTCGAGACGCTCCTCACAGGTCTCGCCGTGCGCTACTACAAGGCCGTGGCCGCCTAGAGCCGCGGGCCCCGGCCGCGTTGCCGAGCGCGCCCGCATGCAATCTTTTGAGGGTGCCCCGATGCGCCGTTCCGGCAGCGCTGGTCGCCGCTCTCGCGGTCGCGGCCGGCTGCGGTGGGGGCGGCGGGAGCTCGCCGGGCAGCGCCAGCGCCGCCCCGACGGTGACGGCCGCCGCGGCCAATGGGGTCCGCCTGGCTCGCATCGGCTCGTTCTCCAACCCGGTCTACGTGGCCGGCGCCCCCGGTGACAAGTCGCGCCTGTTCGTGGTCGAGCAGGAGGGGCGGATCCGGGTCGTGCGCAAGGGCCACAAGCAGAGCCGGCCGTTCCTCGACATCTCCGGCAGCGTGCTGTCGGGCGGCGAGCGCGGGCTCCTGTCGATGGCTTTCGCGCCCGACTACGCCAGCTCCGGCTTGTTCTACGTCTACTTCACGGGGAACAACGGCGACGTGCGGGTCCAGCAGTTCAAGCGCTCGGCCGACCCCAACGTGGCCGCCGCGGGATCGAGGCACGACGTCCTGCGCGTCTCGCACAGCGAGTTCCCGAACCACAACGGCGGGCAGCTTCAGTTCGGGCCGGACCACCACCTCTACCTGGGACTCGGCGATGGCGGCGGCGGCGGCGACCCGCACCGCCACGGACAGAGCCTGGGCACGCTCCTGGCCAAGCTCCTCAGGATCGACCCGAAGCCCGGCGGCGGCTATGACGTCCCGTCGAGCAACCCGTTCGTCGGCCGCCCCGGCGCGCGATCCGAGATCTGGGCGTACGGCCTGCGCAACCCCTACCGCTTCTCGTTCGACCGCAAGACAGGAGACCTGACGATCGGCGACGTCGGTCAGGACAAGTTCGAGGAGGTGGACTTCGTGCACGGCTCCGGGAAGGGCGCGAACTATGGCTGGAGCGTGTTCGAGGGCTTGAGCCACTTCCGCTCCGGGAGTGCGGTCGGCTACGTCCCGCCGCTGCTGGCACCCAGCCACGGCAACGGCTTCTGCGCGCTCATCGGCGGCTACGTGGTGCGCGACCGCGCGCTCAAGTCGCTCTACGGCCGCTACGTGTACGGCGACAACTGCAACTCGCGGATCTACTCCGCGCGGCTCAGCTCGGGGAAGGCCAAGTCGAACCACCCGACCGGGCTGCGGGTGAGCGGCCTGTCCAGCTTCGGAGAGGACACCGCCGGGCACGTCTACGCGGCTTCGCTGGACGGCGCGGTGTACCGCCTGGCGCCGAAATAGGGCCCGCCGGCCACGGCAGCAGCCGTCATCGGCAAGAATCCAGCTCACACCCCGCAGAGGAGGCGTCCCCATGCCCTACTTCAAAGACGACACCGAGGTCTACGAGTTCATCGGCAAGCTCTTCGAGGATCTCTCGAACGACGACGAGCTGGGCCCGAAGTTCCGCAAGGCCGACACGATCGTGCAGTACCAGTACCGCAACCCCGAGTCGCAGATCACCGTGAAGATGAAGGACGGCGAGGAGCCGCAGGTCGATCTCGGCGAGACCGACATGGACCCCGAGGTCGTGATGACGATGGAGGCGGACACCGCCCACAAGTTCTGGCTCGGCAAGGTCAACGTCACGGTCGCGCTGGCGCGCGGGCAGATGAAGGCCAAGGGGCCGGTTGCCAAGATCCTCAAGCTCGTCCCGCTGGTCAAGCCCGTGTTCCCTCGCTACCGCCAGATGCTGAGCGAGGCCGGTCGCGAGGACCTGGTCGAGGCGGCCTAGGCAGACATCTGATGCCGACTGAGGAGACGCTGGCCGACCAGCTGGGCGGCCGCCAGATGGCGGGCTTCAGGGACTTCGCCCAGTACGAGGCGCGCACGCGCATCGTCGCCGGGCGCGGCCTGCTCGAGGGGGTGGGCTTCGAGTTCATGAAGGAGGGCGCCAAGCGCGTCTTCCTGGTCACCGACCAGGTGATACGCGGCACGGGGCTCGTCGACCGCGTGATCGCCGGGGTGGAGGATGGCGGCCTGGAGCTGGCCGGCGTGTTCGACGACGTGCCTCAGGACTCCTCGACCGGCGTGGTCGAGCGCTGCGCCGAGGAGGCGAAGGCAGCGGGCGCCGACTCGTTCCTGGCCGTGGGCGGCGGCTCGGTGATGGACACGGCGAAGGTGGCGGCCGTGGTGTTCACCCACGGCGGCACCGTGCACGACTACGAGGGGCTCTACGCGCTCCCGCGCGCCGACGACGGCATGGGGGAGCCGCTGCCGATCGCGCCGCTGGCCTGCGTGCCGACAACCGCCGGCACCGGCTCCGAGGTATCGATGGGGGCGGTGGTGAAGGACCACGAGGCCAAGGTCAAGCTCGAGCTGGCCGACATGCCGCTCTTCCCGCGGCTGGCGATCCTGGACCCCGAGTCCACGCGCACGCTCCCGCCCCAGATCGCCGCGGCCACCGGCATGGACGCGATGACGCACGCGGTGGAGGGCTACGTGGCGCTGGACTGGAGCCCGCACAACGACGCCACCGCGCTGCACGCCCTGCGGCTGATACGCGGGAACCTGGAGCGCGCGGTGCACGAGCCCGCCGACGACGAGGCGCGCGGCAACATGCTGGTGGCAGCGTCGCTGGCGATCACGATCAACCTGGGTGCGACGCACTCGATGTCGCACCCCTGCGGGGCCCAGTACGGCGTGCCGCACGGCGTGGCCAACGCCATCAACCTCCCGCACGTGGTGCGCTTCAACGCGGCGGGCGGGCCCGACATCGCCAACCGCTACCGCGACGTGAACGACGTGCTGGGCCTGGAGGTGGGCGGCTCCGACCAGGAGGTGGGCGAGGCGCTGGCGTCGCACGTGACGGAGCTGATCGGCTCACTGGGGCTTCCCACCCGCCTGTCGCAGGTGGGCGTGCCCGAGGAGGGCATCCCCGCGCTGGTGGACGGGGCGATGGGCGACGGCTGCACGCTGATGAACCCGCGCGAGCCCAGCGAGGAGGACTTCACCGAGCTGTACAGGCAGGCGCTGTGACCGGGAACCGGAACCGAGGAGGGACGTAATGGCCGTCGCACCCACGCAGGAGGTCAAGACCTACGGGAACTACATCGGCGGCGAGTGGGTGGAGGCCGCCTCGGGCGAGACCTTCGACGTGATCAACCCCTCCACCGAGGAGGTGTTCGCGCGCGTGCCCAAGGGCGGACGCGAGGACGCCCACCGCGCCATCGCTGCGGCGCGCGAGACGTTCGACTCGGGGGTGTGGTCGGGCATGGACCCGGACGAGCGCGTCCGGATCATGCGCTCCGTCGTCGACAAGTTCATCGAGAACGAGGACGAGCTGGCCGAGCTCGAGTCGATGAACGCCGGCATGACGCTGCGCGCGACCAGCACCGTGGTGATCGGCTACTGCATCAACCACTGGGACTACTTCGCGCGGCACGCGGACCGGCCGCGCCAGGAGCCGCTCGAGCCCGTCTCGTTCCCGACGCACTCCTACAACTTCGTGCTGCGCGAGCCGGTGGGCGTCTGCGCGGGCATCATCCCGTGGAACTTCCCGCTGGTCATGGCGGTCTGGAAGGTCGCGCCGGCGCTGGCGATGGGCAACGCCGTGGTGCTCAAGCCGGCGTCGAATACGCCGCTCACCGCGCTGCGGCTGGCCGAGCTCCTGGACGAGACCGACCTGCCCAAGGGTGTGATCAACGTGATCACCGGCGGGGGCTCGACGGTGGGCGAGGAGCTGGCGTCGCACCCCGACGTGGACAAGGTCGCGTTCACCGGCTCGACGGTGGTGGGGCGGCGGATCATGCAGCTGGCGTCGGGAACGATCAAGCGCTGCACGCTGGAGCTGGGCGGCAAGTCGCCCAACGTCGTGTTCGAGGACGCCAACATGGAGGCGGCCGTCGACAGCGCCCTGTGGGCCACGTTCTTCCACCAGGGTCAGGTGTGCGAGTCCGGCACCCGGCTCTTGGTGCCCGAGTCGATCCACGACGACTTCGTGGACCGGCTGGTGGCGCGCGCCAAGCAGATCAAGGTGGGCGACGCCCTGGATTACGACACCGACATGGGCCCGCTGGTCTCCGAGGCGCAGCGGGACACGGTCGAGCGCTACGTGCGGATCGGCCAGGAGGAGGGCGCCAAGCTGGTGTTGGGGGGCAAGCGCCCCGACGGCTTCGACCGCGGCTACTTCTATGAGCCGACGATCTTCACCGAGGTGGACAACTCGATGACGATCGCCCAGGAGGAGATCTTCGGGCCGGTGCTCTCGGTGATCAAGTTCAAGGACGACGACGACGCCGTGCGGATCGCCAACGACACCATGTACGGCCTGGCGGCCGCGGTCTGGTCGGAGGACTACGACCGCTGCCTGACAACCGCGCAGCGCATCCGCGCGGGCACCGTCTGGATCAACGACCACCACCTGATCAACTGCGTGGCGCCGTTCGGGGGCTACAAGCAGTCCGGCCTCGGTCGCGAGCTGGGCACCTACGGCATGGACGCGTACACCGAGGTCAAGCACGTGCACGTGGACCTGACGCGCGACCCCGACGGCAAGATGTTCGGCGTGCTGCTTTCCGAGCCGCGACCGGAGGCGGACGACCGGCCGGTGGGCTAGCCGGCAGCGGCGGGCCTAGCCCGGCTCGCGGTCCGCCCGGTAGGCGTCGATCATCTGCTTCAGCGTGGCCTTGGCGGAGTGCTTGGGCTTCCAGCCCAGCTCCTTCTTGGCCCGCGCCGTGCGCATCAGGACCGGCTTGCGCACGGCCTCGATCCAGCGCACCTCCGGCGGCAGGCCGGGCACGCGCGAGACCACCTCGGCGGCGGCGTCCAGGGCGATGTCGGGCAGCGGGAACGCGTAGTAGCCCAGCGCGTCCGCTATGTCGGACATCGTCAGCTTGCCGGTGGCCGCGAGGTTGTACGGCCCCGGTGAGCCGCGGCCCAGCGCACCCGCGACGAATGCCGACGCCACGTCGTCCTCGTGCACCAGCTGGAACGGCGGGCCGATGTCGGGGATCACGGGCTTGAGGACGGGCATGCCCTGGAGGAAGCGGACGACGGCGTCGGGCAGGCGCTCGGACAGCTGGAGGTACGGGATCTGCTTGAGGAACGTGTCGGCCTTCGGCCCGGCCACGATGCAGGGCCGGAAGACCCAGGCCGACGTGCGCTTGGTCTTCAGCAGCGCCTGGGCCAGCAGCTCCTCGACCTCCGCCTTCTGAGCGGAGTACGGGTGCGACGGGGTGCCCCGCGGCGGCACGTCCTCGGTCAGCCAGTCGGGGTTGTCGGAGTGGAACCCGTATGCCGCGACGCTCGAGGCGTAACAGATGCGCTCCGCCCCGCCGGCGACGGCCGCCTCGAACACGTTGCGCGAGCCGTCGACGTTGATCGCGTGGCTGGCGTCGCTGGCCTGGAGCACGGTGAAGGCAAGGTGCACCACCACGTCGGCGCCCTTCACCGCGTCGCGGACGCTGCCGGCGTCCTGGACGTCGCCCTGGCGGTACTCGGTCTTCTTCCAGCCCTGGCTCTTCGGGTCGAACGGCCGCCGGGCCATGCCCACGATGCTCTTCACCCGGCGCGAGCGCTCCAGCGCCGACACCAGCGCGATGCCCAGGTCGCCGGTCGGGCCGGTCACGGCAACGGTCAAACCCTGCTGCGCCACTGACCGTCTTATATCGGCTGACGGCGCGCCGCCGCCGCGCGGCCTACGTGGTCCGGTGCTCGCAGCCCTTCAGCACGTCCTGCTTGTCGGCCTTCACCCTGTCGTCGCCGGGTCCGCACTTGACCACGTCGCGCAGGCCGTCCTTGACGTCGATCTGGTCATTGCCGGCTCCGGTGGAGATCTGGTCGTAGCCACCGCCTCCAACCACGCGGTCGTTGCCCGCGCCCAGCTTGATCGCATCGTTGCCCGAGCCGCCGTCGACGTTGAAGGTGCCGTGCTGGCCGACGATCGTGTCGTTGCCGGGACCTCCGATCAGCTGGGACGTCCCCGAGTCGGCGAAGATCTGGTCGTTGCCGGTGCCGCCGTCGGCGTAGTCCTTGCCGGCGCCCGTGTAGACCCGGTCGTTGCCGGGACCGCCGAACAGGCGGTCGTCGCCGGTCTGGCCGAGGATCACGTCGTTGCCGGCCTCGCCCAGCACCTGGTCGTTGCCCGGCCCGGCGTAGGCGACGTCGTTGCCGGAGCCAAGCTGCACGGTGTCGTTGCCGCTGCCGGCTATGACCAGGTCCGCGCCCGGGCCGCCGCTGACCATGTCGTCGCCCTGACCGCTCTCCAGGTAGTCGTTGCCGGCCAGCCCGGTCAGCTGGTCGTTGCCCTCCTCGCCCCATATGGCGTCGGGCTTGGGAGTGCCGGTGATCACGTCGTTGCCGGGCCCCCCGCTGAAGTTCTCGGCGAGCGCCACGGAACCGCCGACGGCGGCCAGAGCCACGGCTGTAAGGCAGACGATGAGCGCGATCCTTCGCATTGAGACCCCCTAAACCCTCTAATCCCCCACTGGTTGCGTATCTGGACATACCATGTCCGCATGCCCGCGGTCAACGTCGTGCTCACCGAGGCGGCCGCCGCCGCGCTTCGGCAGGTGCGCGCCGAGCGAGGCGACGACCTGACGCTGGTCATCGGCAACGGCTGCTGCGACTCCACCGCGCCGTTCCTGTTCTCGCGCCACTTCTCCGGCCCGGGAGAGTCCCCCGTGGGTCAGGTCGACGGCGTCCCGGTCGTGCTCGACTCGGCGCTGGTCGACCTCTACGACGGACACGAGGTCGTGATCGACTGCGGCGCCGATCCCGGCGGCGACTCGTTCTCGTGCGAGACCGAGCTGGGCCTGCGCCTGTCCATGGACCGGCTGCCAGTTCCGCGCTGAGCGGCGGGGCGGTCCTCAGTCGTCGTAGCCGGGCTCGCCGGGCATCAGCACGCGCGCGCCCTCCTCGCTCACGATCACTCGTGGCTGGACGGGGGTGACGGTGCGGTCCCTGGCCGCGGCGAGGGCCTGCTCGACCGACTGGAACTCCGCGAGCTGCTCGAGGTGCTTGATGGTGGGGAAGACCAGCGTCATCTCGTCCCGCTGGTAGGCCTCGAGCGCTCCGGCCGGGGTGATCCAGCGGGCATCGACGCACTCGCTGCCGTCCACGCGCGGCTCCGCCCCCGGCGGCGACTCCGCGACGAAGAAGAACGTGTCGAAGCGGATCGTGACCTCCGCCGGGGTGATCCAGCGCGAGAAGGGAACCAGGCGATCGGTGTCCGGGAGGCGCATGCCCGCCTCCTCCTCGAGCTCGCGTAGCGCGGCCGCGGCGTGGTCGGCGTCGTCATCGTGCACACCGCCGCCGGGGAAGACCCAGGCGCCGCCCATGAAGCGCTGCTCCGGGTTGCGCTGCACCAGCAGGACCTCGACCCCGTCGGCGCCGTCGCGCAGCACGATGGCGGTGGCAGCCTGGCGCGCGGGGACCTCGTCGCCGGTGTTCAGCTCCTCGCCGGGTCCCGGGCGGTCTACCTCCACCCGGCCACCCTACTGCTGTGGTGGCCCGGCATCTCTTCGGTAATCTCCGGCCCGATGGAGGCGGGCACCCAGCCGACGCAGGCGCAGCTCTGGATCTGCGAATCGTGCGGCTTCATCTACGACCCGTCGGAGGGCGACCCGGACGGCGGCGTGCCCGCCGGCACCTCGTTCGAGGACATCCCGGACGACTGGATGTGCCCGGTGTGCGGGGCGCGGAAGAAGGACTTCACCCCTTACGAGGGCTGATCCGGAGGCCGCAAACCTTCGGCTGGCTGCGTCCTCGGGTCTCGGCATATCGAAATATGCCTTCGACCCCGCGTCCTTGCCACCCTCGGTTTTCGCACCGGATCGACGTGCGCGTACCTTGATGCGTTCACGCGGCTAGCGGCGTGGCCTGGTAGGCGCGCGCTGCCGCCTGGATCGACTCGCCCACCGTCTCCACGAGCTGCGTGAGCATCGGCGGCTGGATGGCCAGCGGCGGCATGAGCACCACGACGTCGCCCAGCGGGCGGACGATGACGCCGCGGCGGCGCGCCTCGAGGGTGACCTGGTGGCCCATGCGGGCGTCGACCGGGAAGCCGCCGAGCTCGATGCCGCACATGAAGCCCAGGCGGCGCACCTCGGCGACAGCCGGCAGGCCGGCGACCGGCTCGAGCAGCCGCTCCAGCAGCTCGAGCTTGGGCTGCAGGCGCTCGAGCGTCCTCTCCTGGTCGAACAGGCGCAGGTTGGCCAGGGCGGCGGCGCACGCCAGCGGGTTGCCCGTGTAGGTGTGTCCGTGGAAGAAGGTGCGGAAGTCCTCGTGCTGGCCCAGGAAGCCCTCGTAGACGCGCTGGGTGGTGAGCGTGGCCGCCAGCGGCATGTAGCCGCCCGTGATGCCCTTGGCCAGGCAGAGGAAGTCGGGCGCGACCTGCTCGTGCTCGCAGGCGAACATGCGCCCCGTGCGGCCGAACCCGGTGGCCACCTCGTCGCAGATGAGCAGCACGTCGTGGCGGTCGCACAGCTGGCGCACCGCGCGCAGGTATCCCGGCGGGTGGACAAGGATTCCGGCCGCGCCCTGGACCAGCGGCTCGACGATGACGGCCGCGACCTGACCGTCGTTGTCGGCCAGCAGCCGCTCCATGTGGGCGGCGTCGCCCGGCTCGGCCTGCAGCGAGTCGAACAGCAGCGGCCGGTACATCGAGTGGAACAGGTCGATGCCGCCGACCGACACCGAGCCGATCGTGTCGCCGTGGTAGGCGTCGCGCAGCGATACGAAGCGTGTGCGGCGCGCGTCCTGGCCGCCTCGTTGCTGCCAGTACTGGAACGCCATCTTCAGCGCGATCTCGGCGGCCGTGGAGCCGCTGTCGGAGTAGAAGACGCGCTCGAGCCCGGCCGGGGCCAGCTCTGCGAGGCGCTTGGCCAGCTCCACCGCCGTGGGGTGCGTGAGCCCCAGCAGGGTGGTGTGCGCGACCTTGTCCAGCTGGTCCTTGACGGCCAGGTCGATGGCGGGGTGGCGGTGACCGTGCACCGTGCACCAGAGCGACGAGACGCCGTCGATGTAGCGGCGCCCGTCCTCGTCGATCAGCTCGCAGCCGTCGGCCTCGGCCACCACCAGCGGCTCCTCGTGCTCCCAGCCCTGCTGCTGCGTGAACGGATGCCAGAGGTACCGGCGATCGTCGGAGGCCAGGGTCATGCCCGCGACGGTAATCGGGTACAAGGACAGAACACGGCACGGGGAGGACCCATGGCCTTTCGCAGGTACCGGCTCGGCAGCTACGAGGAGATGGTGGCCCAGCATCGCTGGGAGGTTCCGGGGCGCTACAACATCGCGAGCGACGTCTGCGACAAGCATGAGCGCGACCGGCTGGCAATGGTCTGGGAGGACTGGCGCGGCAACGAGCGGCGCGTGTCCTTCGGCGAGCTCCAGGACCTGTCGAACAAATTCGCCAACGTCCTGATAGCCAACGGCGTCGAGCGCGGGGACCGCGTGGCCACACTGCTGCCGTCGCTGCCCGAGACCGCCGCCGTCTTCCTCGGCACGTACAAGGCGGGGGCGATCCTGCTGTCGATGTCCGTTCTCTACGGCGACGACGGCATCGAGCACCGGCTGCGCGACTCGGGCGCCAAGGTCGTGGTGACCGACAGCGCCAACCGGCACCGCATCCCAGATGGGATGGTGGAGATCGTGCTCGTGCTGGACGAGGACCTGGGCCCCCAGATGGATAAGGCGTCGACGAGCTTCGACGTCGTTGACACGTCCAGCGACGACCCGGCCCAGCTCTACTACTCGTCGGGCACGACGGGCAAGGCCAAGGGCATCCTGCACGCCCACCGCTACCTGCTCGCGCACGAGGAGTTCGAGTTCTGCCACGACGTGCGCGACGGCGAGCTGTTCCACGGCTCGGGGGAGTGGGCGTGGGCGGCCGGCATCTGTCCGCTGCTCGGTCCGTGGCGCTACGGCGCGGTGCAGTTCGTCTATGCCCGCAAGGGCGGCTTCGATCCGGAGGAGCAGCTGCGCCAGCTCTCCAAGCACGGCGTCCAGAACATGTTCACCACGCCCACCGCTCTTCGCGCGATGACCTCGGTCAAGGACGCCGGCAAGCGCTACCCGCAGGAGCTGCGGATCACCTGCTCGGCCGGCGAGCCGCTCAACCCCGAGGTCATCCGCTGGTTCCGCGACCAATTCGGCATCACGGTGCTGGACTTCTACGGGCTGACTGAGTCCTACCCGCTGTGCGGCAACTTCCCGACGGTCGAGGTCCGCGAGGGCTCGATGGGGCGCCCGATGCCGGGCTGGGAGGTCAGGGTGCTCGACGAGGACGAGCAGCCGCTGCCCGCCGGCGAGCGCGGCGAGATCTGCCTGCGCGCGAGGTCCAACCCGCACTACCCGATCGGCTACTGGAACCGGCCGGAGGAGACCGAGGAGGTGTTCGGCGGGGACTGGTTCCACACCAAGGACGCGGCGCAGCTCGACGAGGACGGCTATTTCTGGTACGCCGGCCGCGCCGACGACGTGATCATCTCCGCCGGGTACCGGATCGGCCCGTTCGAGGTGGAGTCCGCCTGCGTGGAGCATCCAGCGGTGCTGGAGGCCGCGGCGGTCGCGTCGCCCGACCCCAAGCGCGGCGACATCGTCAAGGCGTTCGTGGTGCTGGCCGAGGG
>JAXDIC010000255.1:0-4249 GCA_034664185.1 Thermoleophilaceae bacterium | reverse complement strand
GAGTAGAGCGACGCGGTGTAGGAGCGCAACGCCGGTGATGGAGCAGATGCGTCGGAGCGGGACGGACGACTGGGGGCGGGCGGACCCACCGTGCGAACGACGGTCGTCGTTTGCTTCACGACGGTCTTGGTGTCGCCGCAACCAGCGATCGCCAGTGCGGCTACGGTGGCGCAGAGGAGCGCGGATGCTCGGACATGCTCGACTCGGATGTGCCTTCGTCGCACAGCGCGGTCAGGACAAGTGCCAGCGGCCGTTGCTGTCGCGCTTGTTGCAGTGGTAGCCGTACTTCGGGTACTCGTGCTTGTGCGAGCGCGCGCAGTACTGGCCCTTGCGAAGGCACTTGTGCTTCCCGCCGATCGTGGCGGACTTGTACCCGCTGGCGCAGCTCTTCGCGGCTGTAACGACGGCGGACCCACTCCGGGCTCCAGCGGTGCCGACGACGGGTGCGGCCGCGACCAGAGCGAGTGCGGCGAGCACCCCGATGCATCGCGTGCGAAGGCGCGTCATGTGCTTCCCCCATCTAGAAAGTCAGTAGCCCGCGCCCATCGGCGCTTCCCTGCCCCCATCTGGGCGGTCCCTGCCCGCGCATCGACCCTAACTCAGGCGCCTTCGTTTCGCCAGTCTTTCTTGAGCAATCGCCGATTCGACCGGTTTGACCCAGCCAACGGGGGGACAGACGCCGCGCGGTGTGACGTGCGTCTAGGCGAGGACGGCTCGGCGACGGATCGAGCCGCCGCTTGGATCGAGCCGTCCCTCAGGCGCAGCCGCGCAGCGTCCGCTTCACCTGAAGCGTCCGGTGCTTCCTGGTCCTGATGACCAGCCTCACGCGCGTGACCCCGTGCTTCGCCAGCTTCACCCGGACGCTGCCGCGCGGCCCGCGCAGCACGCTCCGGCGATGGCCGTTCACGAACACCGTCACCCGCCGCACCCGCCCGGCGCGCACGCCCTTGATGCGCACGATCGCGCTCGTCTGCGCCTTGCAGACGCCCGGGATCTTCGCGGCCGCCCCTGGACACGAAGCGCCGTTCACCGCCATGGCGGAACGCAAGAGAATGTCGCGCGAGGAACGTCCCACCGCCACCGGGTAGCAGCCCGCCGCGACCCGCCAGCCGCCTGACCCGACGTCCCAGTAGGACAGCCCGCGCGTGTCGACGGCGAACGTCACATGCGTGCTCTTGCCCGGCCCGAGCGTCACCTTGCGGAAGCCCTTGAGCTGCTGCGGCGGCTGCACGACCCCCGGCGAGGGCTGGGGCAGCCCCACGTACAGCTGCGGCACGTCGCTGCCGGTGCGCGCACCGGTGTTGACCACGTCCACGCCCACCGTCGCCCCCACCGACCCGTCCGACGCCGGCGCAACGGTCAGGTGCCGGTAGGCGAAGCTCGTATACGACATCCCGAACCCGAACGGGAACGCCGGCGCGATGCCCTGCTTGTCGTACCAGCGGTACCCCACCAGCACGCCCTCCTTGTAGTAGACGTCCTCGCCCACGCCGGGGTACTTCTGCGGGTCGCCGGCGGTCGGGATGTCGCCCGCGGCGCGGGGGAACGTTGCGGGCAGGCGCCCACCCGGATCCACGTCGCCGAACAGCACGCGCGCGATGGCCGTGCCGCCCTCCTCGCCCGGATACCACGCCTCGAGCAGCGCCTTCACCTTGTCCCGCCACGGCGTGAGCACCGGCCCGCCCGTCTCCAGCACCACGATCGTGTTGGGATTGGCCGCCGCCACCTTCTCGATCAGCGCGTCCTGGTCGCCGTGCGCGTTCGGGCACTCCAGCGTCAGGCACTGACGGTCCGAGCCCTCGGTCAGGTAGTCGGCGGGGATCACGACGGCCACGTCGGAGGCCTTGGCGGCCGCCGCGGCGTTGTCGGCGTTGCTTCCGTCGTCATAGCGCACCTGCACGCCGGGGCCGAGCCGCTTGGCGATCGCCGTCCGCGGACTCGTGAACGCGAACGGCTTGACGTTGCCCGAGCCGCCGCCGGTGGTGAAGCCGTCGGCGCCGGCCCCGATCAGCGCGATCGACTTCAGCTTGGCGGCCTTGAGAGGAAGCGTGCCGCCCTTGTTCTGCAGCAGCGTGATGGCCGACTCCTCCACCCGCTGGGCGACCCGCGCGTGGGCCGTCTTGTCAATCTGAGCATCGTCGTCGCGGAAGGCCGGCCGGTCGAAGAACCCGTAGGCGAAGTCGGTGCGCAGCACCCGCCGCACGTGGTCGTCCACCTGCGCCTGCGTGGCCTGCCCCGTGGCCAGCGCGGCGTGCACCTGGGTGGGCCCGTAGGCGATGGCCGGCCACGGCTCGAAGTCGAGCCCGTTGTTGAGCGACGGTGCCGCCATGTGCGCGGCCCCGTAGTCGGCCAGCACATAGCCCTTGAAGCCCCAGTCGTGTTCGAGGATGTCCTGCATCAGGTGCTTCTGCTCGCACGCGTACTGCCCGTTGATCTTCGGGTAGGCGCACATGACGGAGGCGACGTGCGCCTGCTTCACCGCCGCCTCGAAGTGGGGGAGATAGATCTCGCGCAGCGTGCGCTCGTCGATGTGCTCGTTGACCACGTAGCGGTTGCCCAGCCCGCCATTGCCGAGCGGCGATCCCGGGTTGCCCGTCTGCCCGCTCGGGTCGGCTCCCTCCTGGTTGTTGGCGGCGAAGTGCTTGATGTCCGCGATCATGCCCTGGGCCTGGGCCGCGTTCACCCAGGAGACCGCCAGCCGCGTCATCAGCAGCGGGTCCTCGCCGTAGCTCTCGAACGTCCGGCCGTTGAGCGGCGTGCGCATGATGTTCACGGTGGGCGCGAAGATCACGTCGTTGCCCTTGTTCTTCGCCTCGTTGGCCACCACGCCCCCGTACTGCGAGGCCAGCGCCGGCGAGAAGGTGGCCCCGAGGGCCAGCGGGATCGGCATCGCCGTCGCGTTCCCCTGGCGCGTCCCAACGGGTCCGTCCGTGTAGTAGGTCGTGGGCAGCCCCACGCGCGGCACGCCGTTGCTCGTCCCCGTGTGGCCGTGCGGGTCGGTCCCCGCCACGCCGAAGAACTCGTCGCCGGCCAGCAGGCCTATCCGCTCATCGGGCGTCAGCGCGTTCAAGAGCAGCGCGGCGCGCGCGTCCGGGC
This sequence comes from Thermoleophilaceae bacterium, assembly GCA_034664185.1. Classification (GTDB taxonomy): domain Bacteria; phylum Actinomycetota; class Thermoleophilia; order Solirubrobacterales; family Thermoleophilaceae; genus AC-37. The sequence continues at coordinate 1,153 of JAXDIC010000255.1, read as the reverse complement.
TCAGCGACGTGTTGCACCACGGGTGGCTGCCGCAACGCCCCACGGCCTGCGCCGGCGATGCGCCGATGACGAGCGCCAGCAGCGCCGCGACAGCGACGATCGGAGCCGCGCTGGCCACCTTCGAGCGCATGCCCAGGCTCACCGAGACGAGAGACCCCCCTGCACGACATGCCGGAACCTAGCGCGGTTGCCCGCCGCGCGCGCCGTACTCGCCCGCCGGCACGAGCGCGTGGACGACTCCCCGGGCCGACTGGCCCGCTGCTCAGCCGCTCGCCGTCGCGGCGGGCGCCGCGCGCAGCTCCTCGAGCCCCTCGGGGATCGACTTGACGGGCTCGTAGCCCAGCTCGCGCCGCGCCTTGGAGATGTCGATCGTGCACTCCAGCGACGCCGCCCAGACCGTGAAGCGCGTGACCGGCGGCGCGCCCGGCAGCGGCAGCAGCCGCCACGCGGCCTCGCTGACCGCGGCCAGCGCCCGCACCACGCCCGGCGGCGCGTTCTTGTCCGGGGCCTCGATTCCCCGCGTGGCCAAGAGATCGGTGATGAACTCGCGAAACACCACCGGCTCGCCGTCGGTCACGAAGTAGACCTCGCCGGGCTGGCCGCGCTCCGCACCCAGCAGGAGCCCCTCCACCGTGTTGTCAACGTGCGTGGTGGCCGTGAGCTGGCGGCCGCCGCCGATCCACGAGAAGCGCCCCTTCTCCACCGCCGCCACGATCCCGGGCAGCACGGTCGCGTCGCCCACGCCCCACACCAGCCGCGGCCGCACGACCACCGTCTCGAAGCCGTCTCCGGACGCGTCGCGCACGGCCTGCTCGGCCTTCGCCTTGGTGGACGCGTACGGCGCCCGCGAGTCGGGCCGCAGCGGCGCGGACTCGTCCACGTCGACCAGCGGCTGGCCGGCCATCAGCGCCGCCTCGGTGCCCACGTGCACGAACCGCCGCACCCCGGCCGCCCGGCACGCCTGCAGCACGTTCTGGGTACCGACCACGTTGCCGCGCTCGAACTCCGCCCGCGTGCCCCATTCCTGGACGAAGGCCGCGGCGTGGAATGCCACGTCGCAGCCCTCCGCGCCGGCGCGCATCGCCTCGACCTCGTCCAGGTCGCCCCGGACGGGCTCCGCGCCCGCCTCCGCCACCGCGGCCGCCGAGCGCTC
>JAXDIC010000201.1:0-5912 GCA_034664185.1 Thermoleophilaceae bacterium | reverse complement strand
TCTCGCGCGGCGCTTCTCTCTCCCCCCGGGCTGCGACGTCCTGCGACGCGCTTCCCTCGGGTCTCCTCCGAGAGCCGAAACTACCCCGAGACGGGATCCGCTGTCAAGAGCGCTCGCTGGTGGCGATCGCCAGGAGCGCGACGTCGTCGGCGGGTCCTTCCCCACCCAGCATCTCGGCCACCACGGCGTCGCAGAAGCGCTCCGGATCGCGATCCGCGCCGCGCGCCGCCTGCGCGAGCCGCCGCATGCCCACGTCGATGCCCGCGTCGCGACGTTCGATCAGGCCGTCGGTGTAGAGCAGGATCAGCGCGCCCGGCTCCAGGAGCGTGCCCGCCACCGGCCGGTCGCCGTTGGTCACGCCGAACGGCGTCGAGCGACCGCCTTCGAGGTATGCGGTGCTGCCGTCGGGGCGCACGAGCAGTGGCGGTGGATGCCCGGCGCAGGAGAAGTCGAGGTGCGAGCCGTCCGGGTCGAGCACCATGAAGATCGCGGTGACCAGCGCGTCGCCGGGCAGCCGCTGGCTCTGGAGCAGCCGGTCGATCCGCTGCGTCGCGTGGGCCACGTCGTCGCTCTCCAGGGCCGCCGTTCGGAGCGAGTCCCGCAGGCGGCCCATCAGCGCGGCTGCCTCGATCCCGTGGCCCGACACGTCGCCGATGGTCAGCGCCAGCCCGCCGCTGGCGAGCTGGACGACGTCGTACCAGTCTCCTCCCACCTGGGCCTCGGCTCGAGCGGGCAGGTAGCGCGCCGCCACGCTGACGCCCGGGATGGTCGGCAGCGAGTGGGGCAGCAGGCTGTGCTGGAGCGTCTGCGCGATCCCGTGCTCGCGCTCGTACACGCGCGCGTGCTCGATGGCCACCGCGGCGCGATCCGCCACCAGCCCCAGGAGCCGCTCCTCCTCCTCGGTGAAGTCGCGCTCCGAGAAGCTGGCCACATGCAGAACCCCCACCACGCGCCCCTCCACTATCAGCGGCGCTCCCATGAGGGCCCGCACGCCTTTCTCGAGCAGGTAGGGGCTGACGGGCTCGGTCTCTCGCATGTCGCCCAGAACGAGCGGTCGCCTTTCCGCGGCGACTCGGCCGGCGAAGCCGGTCCCGAACGGAAGCCGGAGGCCCAGCTCGAGCACCTCGTCGAGGCCCCGCGCCGCCCTCGGCACCAGCGTGTCGTCCGCCTCCCTCAGGAGGAAGACGGCGGCGTCCACGGACAGGACCTCGGTGACGCGCGCCAGCAGCTCGTCGAGCAGCTCGTCGAGCGTCAGGTGGCTGAGCGCCACGTCGGTGACCTGCTGCAATCGCCTCAGCGACTCGGTGGCGCGGTCGGCCTCCAGCCGCGCCTGGCGCTCGGCCGCGTACAGGCGCGCGTGATCGGTGCGCGCCGCCGCGCGTAGGTCCTCGATCAGGCGCTCCACTCCGCGGCGCAGCATCCCGACGAGCAGTCCGGCGACCAGGACCGTGCCCGCCGTGATCACCCACTCCTCGCCCGGGCTCGCGGGTTGCTCGTCGGCCAGGACGGCCGCGAAGGCGACGCTGATCCAGGCGATCTGGATGAGCGCCCGGCTCCAGCCCAGGAAGTAGCACGCGACGATGCTGACCCAGACGTAGAACATCGAGTAGACGCCCGTGCGCGCGTTGGTGAAGTGGATCGCCAGCGTGACGAGGGTCGTGCCAAACGCCAGAGCCAGGTCCGCGATCCACGGGGGCAGGCGACCGCGCCCGAGCAGCAGCAGGACGCCGACTGCGTACGCGATCCCGTAGACGGCGAACAGCCCGCCGACGCTCGTGCCGGGGGGCTGCGGGAAGGCCATCGAGATGACCCCGATCGTCGCGCCGGAGATGAACAGGATCCCCAGCAGGCGCTGAACGACCGCGGCGTCGAGGAGCCCGGCGTCGTCGCGGCGGATGACCGCCGAGAGGAGGCGCCGCTCGAGCCGCTCGAACCAGTCTTCCGGGCGCGACGCTCCCGCCCCGGCGGCGTCCGTTCCGTTCTCGGGCACGGGGTGCTCCCGCGCTTCTTCGACGCTCATCCGCTACTCGTCTCCATCGACCGGGCAGGGGGGTACTTGCGTGCTCGGGTCGAGCTCAGGTCCGAGGTCGGCAAGGGGCCACTTGCGAGTCCTCTCGTCCAGCTTCGTGGGCGCGCCAGCCGCGCCCGGGGCCAGTCGGTGCAGCCTACCCGAGGGGCGACCTGGCTCCAACCATGTGTCAGGGACGGCCGGCCATGCGCCGATCGCGGCGCCGCCGGCGCGAGCGCGTGCCCAGAAGCGCCCCGATCAACACGAGGGCGGCCGCCACCAGCGCGACGGCGCCCAGAGGGAAGCTGCCGCCGGTCTTCGCGGACTGGCCGGGGGCGAGGGTCTTGACGGGGGCCGCGTGCGGGCCCCCGGGGCTCGAGCCGGCGGTCACGTTGTAGTCGATCGTGCCGTCGCTTCCGACGCGAACCGACATGGTGGCCGCCGACAGGTGCGGAGCGCAGCACGACGCGAGCGTCCCGGTGCCGACCTTGATCACGTTGGGCGTGGTCGAGAGGCTTGCCGTCGAGCGGTCGTCGCCTACCCAGTTCGGGCCCTGCCGCGCCGCGACGGTTGGCAGGTAGGTGGTCATCCGCAGGTTGTCGCCCGTGTGCACCGGGAAGCTCATGGACACGCCGTCCCCGTTCGGCGTGAAGGTGAACGTCGCGCCCTGTCGCAGCCATGGACCCACGTGGTTCCCACGCAGGTACCGCCAGCCGCCGTGGACCTCCACGACGCCGCCTGGACGAACGGCGATCGAGTCGCCCCACGGCACGTAGCGCCTGCGACCCGAGAGAAGCACCGGCCCCGCCGAGTTCACGGTCTTGCCATGAGTCAGGGGCCGTGCGCGCACGAGGTCCTGCCAGCTGCCGTCGGGCCGCCTGCGCTTGAGCGAGACGAGGCCGAAGTCGAAGCGCGGGTCGGACGTGATCGGGCGGCGGTGCACCGCGAACCAGATGTCGCCGTGACGAACGGTGGCGAAGCCGGACTGATCGGGCTGGAGGAAGTACCCGTCGCGCGTGGACGGCAGCTCGCCGCGAGCGACGTGCGCCGCCTTCGTCGCCACGTCGCCCGTCAGGTTCAGGAAGAACGCCGTGAGCCCGCTCGACACCGCGACGTTGGCGTCGACCCCGTCGGGATAGGACGTGATGCTCGCGATCGACCGCGGGACCGGCTGGAGCGCCAGCGGTCCCTTCAGATGGACGCGCTGGATCCGCTGAAACGCGGCGTCCGCCATGGCCACGTACCGCTGCGCCGCGGCAGGGTCAGGCAGTAGCCCGGCGGCCGCCTCGCCCGCGTAAGCCGTGGCGGCCAACGTCCACGACTGCTCCTGGCGGCGGCCGAAGTAGGCCACGTCGCCGTCCGGGGCCATGAGGGCGTCGAGGGTGTCGACCGTGGTGCGCAGCGCGGCGCGCGTGCCGGGTGTGGCGCCCGACCGAAGCCGCTCGATCATCGCCGCGAGCATCGCCGTCGACAGCGCGTGGTAGGCGTTGGCCCACTGGCCGGTGTCGGAGAGCATGCCCAGCGGCCGCCCCAGGCCTGGCCACGAGGTGGTGCCCGAGTGGCCGTTCGACAGCGCCAGGTCCCCCGCGATCTTCGTCCTCACCTTGGTGTTCAGCAGCGCGCGGTTGGCGAGCTTGGCGCTCGGCACCTTGGAGGTCAGCCCGGTGTCGAGCAGCTCGAGGTCGGCCAGGTCCTCGGCCGCCTCGTGGTTGTGGAAGCACTTGGGGTCCACCATGCACCTCTGGAGCACGCCCTGGGTGTGCGGCTGGCCGACAGCGCGAAGGTATTTGGCCCACTTCGGCCGCGCCCTGACGAACGCCGCGTCGCGCGTGAGATGGGCGCGCGCGTAGTTGTAGCTCGCGGCGATCGCGAGCTCGTCGAACACGCCGCGGAACCGGGCCGGCTCGTACAGCCCGCTGGTCACCGCCGCCACGCCCTTGCGGACGAGCGTCTCGTCGTGACGGCGCTGGCCGGCGCGCATCAGGCTGTAGCCCAGCATGACGTTGCCGTAGCCCCCCGTGGGCATCTTTGCGACGGGATCGAGGAACGCGCCGTTGCGCTGCTGCTGCTTGAGCCACGCCACCGCGATCCGGTCCGCCACGTCGGTCGCCTTCGCGGGCGTCAGCGCGTGCGCGGTGGCCGCGCCCAGCGCAAGCACCGCCGCCACGACGGCAGCGGCGGCGCACCCGGTGAGGGCGCGCGAGATAGCAGCGGGCTGCTGCATCTGGTGTCGTAGAAACACGGCTCGGCGTCTGCGACGATCGGGCGAGGAGCGGGGGGATCGGAGACAGGCTTGGCGACCCGCCCGCGGGACCGGGCGACTGTAGCAGCGGGTTCTGAGTACGGTGGAAGCGTTGGCTGACGCCCCTGACAAGCCGGTGGTCGCGTTCCTGGGTACCGGGATAATGGGCTTTCCGATGGCTCGCCGGGCGATGCGCGCCGGGTTGGACGTCCGCGCCTGGAACCGCACGCTCGAAAAGGCAGGGCCGCTGGCTGATGACGGCGCCACCGTGTCGAGCTCGCCGGCTGAGGCAGTGGACGGTGTCGACCTGATCGTGACGATGCTGAGCGACGCGGACGCCGTGGTGTCGGTGATGGAGGGCGAGCACGGCGGGTTGGCCGCCGCCCGCGACGGCGCGGTGTGGGCGCAGATGAGCACCATCGGGATCGAGGGCGCGGAGCGCTGCCTGGAGCTGGCCGAGCACCGTGGAATCGACATGGTGGACGCGCCCGTGCTTGGCACCCGGCAGCCGGCCGAGAATGGCGAGCTGGTGGTGCTCGCGTCGGGCCCGGACGCGGCGCGCGACCGATGCCAGCCATTGTTCGACGCCGTCGGCCAGCGCACGATGCGGCTCGGCGCGGCCGGCGAGGGCACCAGACTCAAGCTGGTCGTGAACAGCTGGATCGTGAGCGTGGTGGAGGGGCTGGCCGAGACGATCGCCCTGGCCCAGGGGGTGGGGCTCGATCCGCAGCTCTTCCTGGAGGCCATCGGCGGCGGTGGGCTGGACATGCCTTACGCGCGCATGAAGGGCACGGCGATGATCGAGCAGTCGTTCGAGCCGTCGTTCCCGCTGCGTCTGGCGGCGAAGGACGCCGACCTGGTGGTGCAGGCGGCGCAGCGCCACGGCCTGGACCTTCCGGCGCTTCGCGCGATCGCCGAACGCATGGCCCAGGGCGTGGAGGCCGGCCATGGAGACGAGGATCTGGCCGCCACCTACCGAGCCAGCGCGCCGCCGGCCTAGGCGTACTTCCCAGGTCACCCCGTCCCGAGCAGTCGGGCGAGCTTGACCGGCCTCAGGCCGCGCTGGCGCAGGCCGGGCAGGATCGTCCGGAGCGCAGCCGCGGTGGCGGGGGCGGTGGGGGCACCGACCAGGTGCATGACGACGATCGAGCCGGGTCGCACGCCCGCAAGCGTCTGCCGGGCCACCGCGGAGGGGTCGCGCAGGTAGGCGTCCCCCGAGATCACGTCCCACTGCAGCGGCTGCTCGCCCAGCGACGCCACCAGCGCCAGGTCCTGGCCCTGATGGCATCCGCCCGGGAAGCGCAGGTACTCTGGCGCGCGGCCGGTCAGGCCGCTCAGGACGGTGGCGGTGCGCTCCACCTCGCTCCGCTTGGCCGAAGCGCCGCCGACGGTCGGCAGGCCGAAGCACGGCTGGGAGAAGGCCGAGTGGTCGTAGGTGTGGTTCTCGATCTCGAACAGCGGGTCGCTGGCGAGTCGTCGCGCGGGCCCAGGGTGGGCCGTGGGCCAGAGGCCGGTCATGAAGATCGTCGCGGGCGTGCGCGACGCACGCAGCTCGCGCACGATCTGGGGGTCGTAGCCCACCGCCGGGGCGCCGCCGCGCACCTTGGCCAGCATCGCCTGGGTCATGTCGGCGTCGAAGGTGAGCGCCACGTCGTGTCCCTG
>JAXDIC010000064.1:0-9925 GCA_034664185.1 Thermoleophilaceae bacterium | reverse complement strand
CGACGACCGACGGCGTGGTGCGCGCGCCCTCGGCGTTCTCGATGACGGTTGGATCGCCGCCCTCGAGGATCGCCATGCACGAGTTGGTCGTGCCCAGGTCGATTCCGATTGTTCTTGGCATAGGGGTCTCTCCTTGCGGTTCTAATAGCTGCGGTAAGAAATCTAAGCGAGAGTATGGCAGATTCCCTGCATCCCGCCCACGAGGTCCTCGGCGCATGCATCCTAACTTCCAGCCAATATGCCGGTTAGCGGGGCTTTAGCGCCGGCTGGTGGGATGGGCGTCCGTGGAGGGACGCGAAGCAGCTCAACCCAGGCCGCTCATGGGCCCGGGGCGAATGACAGCGCCCGGCTTCGGCCGGGTCGTCGCGCTGGTCCAGCAGGCGCTTCGCTCGCCCGCCTTCGCGGCCGCTGCGCTGACGATCGGAGCCGGGTCGCTTCGCCTGTTCGGCCTGGACGGCGCGACGCCCAACCCGTACTACGACGCGACCGTCCTGAGCATGGGGCAGTCGTGGCACAACTTCTTCTTCGTCGCCTTCGAGCCGGGCGCGTCGGTGGCGTCCGACAAGCCGCCGCTGGCGCTCTGGCTGGAGGTGCTCAGCACCAAGGTGTTCGGCCTCTCCACCAGCTCGATGATCCTGCCGCAGGCGCTGGCCTCCACCGCGGCCGTGCCGCTCCTCTACGACATGGTGCGGCGCGTCTACTCGCACGGCGCGGGCCTGGCCGCCGGCGCGGCGCTGGCCGTGCTGCCGATCTCGGTCCTCACCGCGCGGAGCGACACGATCGATTCGATGGCCACCTCGCTGAGCGTCGTCGCCGCGTGGCTGGTGGTGCGCGCGGCACAGTCCGGACGCGCGCGGCTGCTGGTCGCTGCCGGAGTTGTCCTGGGGCTGGCCTTCGAGACGAAGCTGTTCGAGGGCCTCATCGCCGTGCCGGCGCTCACCGTCGTCTACTGGCTGGCGTCCCGCGTGCCAATCCGCCGGCGCGCCGGTCATCTGGGCCTGGCGGCACTGGCGCTGGTCACCGTTGCGCTGGCGTGGCCGGTGGCTGTGTCGATGGCGCCAACCGGATCCCATCCGTGGGTGCTCGGGTCGAAGGACGGGTCGGAGGCGAACGCCATCGTCGAGTTCAACGGACTGAGCCGCGTCGTGCCGCCGAAGCGGGCGACGCACTCGGTGTCCCTCAAGGGGGCACCCGGGCCGCGCCGGCTGTTCACGCTGGGGCACGGCAGCGCATACGGGTACCACACCGGCATCGAGCTGATCGGCGCGCTGCTGCTCGGGGGGTTCGCGCTGATCGCGCGAGCATGGACGCGTGACGGGCCGCCGGACCTGATCCGGAAGCGGCGGGCGCTGGGAGTCGGGGTCGCGCTGTGGCTCCTCCCGGCGGCTGCCGTATTCAGCTTCGTCACCCTGCTGCACCCGCGCTACATCGAGGCCATCGCCCCAGCGATCGCGGCGGCTCTCGGGATCGGGCTGGCGGGGCTGGCGCGCGTCGGGTCGCGGGGCATCGCGACCCGCCTGGCGGGTGCCGCCCTTCTCTGTCTGGCGACGGTCTACCTCGCGAAGGCGCAACCCGGGTGGGCCGCCACGCTCTCGGCGGTGCTGGCCGGTTGCGCGAGCGTCGCGCTGCTTCTCGGGCCGGGTCGGATGCGGAGAGTCGACGGCAGACGGGCGCTCCCGATCGCGGCGGTCACGCTGGTCCTCGCCGCGCTGGCGATGCTCGCACCGCCCGCGTTCAAGTCCTACGACATCGCGCGCAACGCGGCGGCGTCGGACGCGGGCGCCATCGGATCGCTCTCGCACCACGACGCGCGCGCGCTGTCGCGCTACCTCCAGCCGCGCACGCGAGGGCTCCACTGGGAGCTGGCCGTGTACGCCTACTACCGGGCCCCCACGCTGATCCTCCGCGACCGCCGCCCGGTGCTCATCCTTGCGGGCGTGCACCTCCGCCCGATCTTCCGCGACAACCGGCTGCAATCGGAGCTGGCGCGGGGACGGCTGCGCTACGCGTACGTCGGCAACGCCTGCGGCACGGTGCCGGCCTCGCGGCTCCAGTCCTGCCCGAGGACGATCCGCTGGATCCGGCGCCACGGCGTGGACGTGTCGCACGCGGCCGGGCTGGCGGCGCCGGGCTCCCTGTTCAGGCTCGAGTCCCGGTCGCACGGGGCTTAAGCTCGGCGCCAATGGAGGCCGCAACCGAGGTACGAACCGTGACTCGCCGGCCGCGCGGCGGCTCGCTCGAAGCCGTGGCTCCGGCCGTCGCAGCCACGGCCATGCTGCTCATCGTCGCCGGCTGTCTCGTCGTGGTGGTGGGCGCGTCGCAGCCGGCCGCGTTCCTGTCACCGTCGCTTCACGCGCACCCCGCGGGCTGGCTGAACTGGCCGTTCGGTGGGCTGGGGAGATGGCATCCCAGCGACCGAATGACGCTCCAATGGCTGCTGCTGGCCGTGCTCCTCGCCATGACCGCCTGCTACGGAGTGGCCCTGTGGCTGGCCGAGCGGCTCAGCCAGCGCTTCGTCGTCGGGGTCGTGATCGCCGTCTACGCGATCTTCCTGCTCTCGCCGCCGCTGCTCCTGACGGACGTCTTCAACTACGTCGAGTACGCGCGCATGGGGGTGGACCACGGGCTCAACCCGTACACCCAGCTGGCCATCCACGTCTTTCACGATCCGGTCCGAGTGCTGAGCAACTGGCACCACCTGCGCAGCCCGTACGGACCCCTGTTCACGCTGATGATGTACGCGCTGGCACCGCTCGGGCTGGCGGGCGCCTACTGGGGCTACAAGGTGCTCCTGTTCGCGGCGAGCCTCGGCTGCCTCTGGCTGGTCGCCGCCATCGCCCGGCGGCTGGGCATTCCGCCGATCCGCGCAGTGATCCTGGTCGGGCTCAACCCGCTGGTGCTGCTCTACGGAGCGGGCGGGCAGCACAACGACATGTTCACGCTGCTTCCGATCCTCGCGGGGCTCTACCTGCTGATCGGCCGCCGCGAGTCCCTCGGGGGCGCGAGCTTCGTGGCCGCCGCGGCCACCAAGGCCTCCGCCGTGCTGCTGGTCCCGATCGCCATCGCCGCCGGGCCGCGCCGGCTCCGGTCGCTCGCCGGCGCTGCCGTGGCCGCGCTCGTTCTCGGGGGCGCCAGCCTGCTCGCCTTCGGCCCCAACCTGCCCGCCATCGACCAGCAGAGCCGGCTGGTCACCTCGTTCTCCATGCCCAACGTGATGGGCTACGTGCTGGGTCAGGGCGGCGAGACCAGCTCGGTCCGGCTGATCTGCCAGGCGCTGCTGGCGACCGCCGTGGTCGCCTGCACGGCATACGCGTGGCGCTCGCGGGACGCCCTCGCGCCGCTCGGCTGGCTGACCGTGGCGACGATCGCGACGCTGGGTTGGGACATGCCCTGGTACCTCCTGTGGCTCCTGCCGTTCATCGCGCTGGTGCGCGGACGCGCCTTCCGGATCGCGGCCGTGTTCGTCGCCGTGTGGCTCACGGTCCAGTGGCTTCCACAGGTCCCGCGCGAGGTGGCGAAGGCGGCGGGCTTCAACCCGCTGTCCACGAAGGTGGGAAAGAGCAACCGGGCTTACCTCATGAAGCTGTTGCACTGAGGGCGCGAATCGTCTAACCCTCCGGCAGCGGGCGCGGCGGGCGCAGTCGCGGCACCACCTCCACGGCGGCGATCGCGCCCATGATGAGCAGCGCGCCCGTCCATGCCACGGCCGACAGGTGCTCCCCGCCAGCCAGCCAGCCGAACAGCCCGGCGAAGGCGGGCTCCGACGCCAGGATCAATGCGGTCCGCGCGGGCGGCGCGTGCTGTTGCGCGTAGGTCTGCACGAAGAACCCGAGCGCGCTTGCCACCAACGACGTGACGATCAGGGCCGACCAGACCGTGCCGCCGGTCGGGGCCCGCAGGTCCCCGCCGGCCGCGGCCAGGGCCAGGCAGAACAGGCCGCACACGCCCAGCTGCACCGCGAGGAGCGCGCCGGGGTCGTGCGAGCCCACGGACCGACCGGTCACCACGATGTGGGCGGAGAACGCGACCGCACACAGCAGCTCCAGGCCATCGCCGCGCGCGTTCAGGCCGTGCGTGCCCGACAGCAGGAAGAGGCCCACGGCCGACACGACCGCCGCGGCCCACGCAGGGGCGCCAATGCGGTCGCGCAGCGCCAGCGCCGCGATCAGCGGCGTGATGACCACGAACAGCCCGGTGATGAACCCGGCGTTCGAGGCGCTGGTGTGCTCGAGGCCCACCGTCTGGCAGACGTAGCCGGCGGTGAGGAACGCCCCCATCGCCAGGCCCGCGCGCCAGCCCGCCGGTGAGAGCGCGCGAAGCCGGCGGCGGAAGATGAGCGCGACCAGGGCGGCCGCGGGCACGAAGCGGTAGCCGAGGAAGGCGAGCGCGGGAAGGCGACCGATCGCGTCCTGGACCATGACGAACGTCAGGCCCCACACGGCGGCGATGGCGATGAGGCCGGCCTGCGCGGCGCGCCCGCGTCCGGTCTCGCTCACGCGCGCAGTGCCGCGCGGCCGTACGGACACAGCGACAGGAGCGGGCACTCGCGGCAGCGCGGGGCGCGAGCCGTGCACGTCCGGCGCCCGTGCCGGATCAGCGCCACGTGCGCCTCGTAGGCGTCGCCGGGCGCGATCAGCCGCAGCATCTGGTCGTGGGCGTCGTCGAGGGTGCCGCCGGGGCGGAACAGACCCAGCCGCGTGCCCACGCGGAAGACGTGCGTGTCCACCGGCACGTCGGGCCGGCCATACGAGAAGAGCAGGACGCAGGCCGCCGTCTTGCGCCCCACGCCGGGGAGCTCGCACAGATAGTCGCGAGCCTGGCCGAGCGGCGCTCGCTCGAGCCAGCTCAGGTCGTCGTCGCCCAGCGCGCGCAGGATCTCCTGGATCCGCACCGACTTGGTGGGCGCCAGGCCGCCGGGCCGGATGGCGTCCTCGACCTCCGCCGCCGGCGCGTCGCGCACCTCGGCCCAGGTAGCGAACCGCTCGCGCAGCCGCGCGTAGGCAACGTCCCGGTTGCGGTCGTTGGTGTTCTGCGAGAGGACGGTGAGGATCAGCTCGTCGATCGGCGCGCCGTGCGCGCGCGGGACCGGCCGGCCGTAGGCGGCGCCCAGACGATCCAGGATGGTTCGCAGGCGCCGGCGAGTCGCGGGCCTCCAGTCGCGAGTGGGCGCCGGGACGGGCAAGCGGCAAACGTTAGGGAGCATTGATAGACAGGGGATGTGGATCGCGTGATCGCCGAGCGGCGGGCGTCCGTCGCCGGGACCGAGGTCGTGTGGCGCGAGGCGGCGATGGACGGGGCCGCGCCGGTGCTCTACCTGCACGGCGTTCCCACCAACGGCGCCGACTGGGTCCCGTTCCTCGAGCGCACCGGCGGCATCGCCCCTGACCTGCCCGGCTTCGGGCGCTCGGACAAGTCGGCCGGGTTCGACTACTCGATCCCCGGCTATGCGGCCTTCCTGCGCGCCTTCGTGGAGCAGCTCGGGCTGGAGCGGCTGTCGCTGGTGGTGCACGACTGGGGAGCGGTGGGCCTGGCGCTGGCCCAAGAGGCGCCGGAGCTGATCGAGCGCCTCGTAATCGTCGATGCGGTGCCGTTCCTGGCGGGCTACCGCTGGCACCCGATCGCGCGGATCTGGCGGACGCCGGTCATGGGCGAGCTGTTCATGGGGGCGAACTCGCGCTGGAGCTCGAAGCAGCTCATGCGGCGCATGGGCGCGGTATCCGAACGCACCATCGACGCCTGGCTGGACGTCACCTGGCCGCACTTCGATCACGGCACTCAGCGCGCGATCCTGCGGCTCTACCGCTCCGCGCCGCCGGAGGTGCTGGAGCAGGCGGGCGCGCGACTGAGCGAGCTCCGCTGCCCCGCGCTCGTGGTCTGGGGCGACCGCGATCCGTTCCTGCCCACCTCCTTCGCCCACGCCTACGCGGACGCTCTGGGCGGCCCCGCCCGAGTCGAGCTGGTGGAGGGCGCGTCCCACTGGCCGTGGCTGGACGAGCCGCGGGTCGTGGACCAGGTCGCGGACTTCCTCCAGGGCTCCGAGTAGCCTTCCTGGCGATGGGGACACCGGTACCGGCAACCGCGCCGGGGCCGGCGGCGACGGGGCCGAGGGGAAGACGCCTCCGCGACGGGGTACGGCCTCACGTCCCGGCCCGGACGAGCGCGCGCACGCGCCTCTGGTGGCGCGTGACGCCGGCGATCGTGGCCGCCCTTGTGAGCACCGCGTACGTGCTCGCGGAGCCGCGCACCGTGGACCTCGCCGCCAGCGTCTACCGCGCCCGCCTGTTCGACCGCGTCGGCTTCACGATCTGGGACGGGCAGTGGTACGGCGGCCACTACACGCTGGGCTACAGCGTCCTGCTTCCGCCGCTGGCGTGGCTCCTCAGCCCGCTCGTGGTCGGTGCGGTCTCGGCGGTTGCGTCGGCGGCGCTGTTCGAGCCCCTCGCGCGTGCGCACTTCGGCGACCGCGCCCGCTTCGGTGCGCTGTGGTTCGGCCTGGCCGCCACAGCGCCGCTCTTCTCGGGCCGGATCCCGTTCGGCCTGGGCGTCGCATTCGCCCTCGGCGCGCTGCTCGCCCTCCAGCGGCGAAGGGCCTGGCTCGCGCTGGCGCTGGCCGTGGCCTGCTCGCTGGCCAGCCCGGTGGCCGGTGCCTTCCTCGCGCTGTGCGCGATCGCGTACGCGATCGGCAGCCGCGCGCGCTTCGGCATGGCGCTGGCGGCGGCGGCGCTCGCACCCACGCTGCTCCTCGCGCTGATGTTCCCGACCAGCGGCTGGGAGCCGTTCGCGACCAGCGCGTTCCTGCCGATCCCCGCCGTCGCGCTCGCGTTCGTCCTGCTGCTGCCGCGGCGCGAGCGGACGCTGCGGGCCGGAGCGGTGCTCTACGCCCTGGCCGGCCTTGCCGCGCTGCTCGTCCACACGCCGATGGGCGGCAACGCGGTGCGCCTCGGCGCGCTGGTGGGCGGCCCGATCCTCGCGTGCGCGCTCCTGGGCGGGCGCCGGCGCCCGGCGGCCGTGCTCCTCGTCGCGCTCGTGGGACTGGCCGCATGGCAGTGGTCCCCGGCGGTGAGGGACATGAGGAAGGCGTACGAGGATCCGGCGGCCCGGGCGTCCTACTACCGGCCGCTCCTCAACTACCTGGCGCTTGCCGACAGCCGCAGGGCGCGGATCGAGATCCCGTTCACGCGCAACCACTGGGAGGCGGCGGAGGTGGCGCCGCACTTCCCGCTGGCACGCGGCTGGGAGCGGCAGGCGGACATCGCCCGCAACGGGCTGTTCTACGACGGCCAGCTCGACAGGGTGACGTACGCCACCTGGCTGACCGAGCACGGGGTGGGGCTCGTGGCCCTCCCCGACGCCAAGCCCGACTACAGCACGTACCGCGAGCGGGCGCTGATCGAGACCGGCCTGCCGTACCTGCGTCTGCGCTGGCGCTCTCAGCACTGGCGGGTCTACGAGGTCACCCTGCCGCACCCGATGGTCGTCCCGCGCGGCGACGCCGGCATCCAGCTGGGACGGGTGGGAATCGACTACGTCAGCCTGCGCGTCACGCGGCCAGGCGAGGCCACCGTGCGGGTCCAGTGGTCGCCCTACTGGCGCCTTCGCGGCGGCTGCGTGCAGCGCGACGGCGACTGGACGCGCATCGTCGCCCGCCGCCCGGGTGACCTGCGCCTGACCATGGAATTCACGCCCTCGCGCGTGTTCTCGCACGGGCGGCGGTGCGGCTGATGCACACGGCCGCTATTTGCGTGCGCGCCCCTTGCCGGCGGTTGTCGCCGCCGTATAGGCTCTCGACGCTGTGACTCGTACTTGGTACTGGAGCAGCCGCTGGCTACCCCAGGGGTGGTTCGACGCCCTCCGTCAGCTCACCCTGTTCGCCGGGGCCTACTACGCCTACCGGATCGTCCGGGGGTTCGTCGACGGCCAGACGGCCGCCGCGTTCGACCACGCCCGCCAGGTGGTCGACCTCGAGCGCGCCACCGGCCTGTTCTTCGAGCCGCATTTCCAGCAGTGGGCCCTGGGGCAGAGATGGCTGATCGACACCGCCGACTGGGCGTACGTCAACTCGCACTTCGTCGTCACCACCGGGTTCCTCGTGTGGCTCTACCTCGCCCGCAACAGGGCGTTCTACTTCGTGCGCAACATGTTCATGGTCGCGATGGGCCTGGCGCTGATCGGCTACCTCGTCTTCCCCACCGCGCCGCCGCGCCTGCTGCCCGAGTGGGGCTTCACCGACACCGTCACGGCCGCGGTCGGGCAGGGCCAGGCCAACACGGCCAAGGTGCTCTTCAATCCCTACGCGGCCATGCCCAGCATGCACGTGGCATTCGCTCTGATGGTCGCCATCCCGGCCATCCGGCTGGTCGCGACCCGGGCGCTCCGGGCGATGTGGGCGTTCTATCCGGCGTTCGTCGCGCTCGTGGTGGTCGTCACCGCCAACCACTTCTGGCTGGACGCCGCGGTCGGCGCTCTCGTGGCCGTCGCGTCCGCGTACGTCGCGCACGCCGTCCTCGCCCGGACCAGGCCAGAGGCGTGGGCCTGGCAGACGGCCGTCGGGGCCGAGCGGCCGCGCTCCGGCCTCGGTGCCGAGGCGCCGGCTTGACGCCAAAGCCCCCGGCGGACGCCCCCTCCACCCCCCAGGGCCACGCCGCGCGGCCCGGTCCGCGGCGCGCGTCCGACGTCCGCACCGCGGCCGACATGCGCACGCTGGCTCGCAACCGCCTGATCGAGTCACGGCTGACGCCCAACGCGATCTCGCTGACGGGCTTCGTCCTGAACGCCGTGGCCGCCGTGCTGGTCACCCAGCGCCTGTTCTTCATGGCGGGGGTCGCGTTCGTGGTCGGCTCGGTGATGGACACGCTCGACGGCCGCTATTCGCGCATGTCCGGAAAGGGCTCCGCCTTCGGCGCCTTCCTCGACTCCACGCTCGATCGGGTCGAGGAGGGGATCGTCCTGGCGGCGGTGGCCGCGTACTTCGCGAAGAAGGGTGACGACCTGGCCGTGGCGGCGGTCGTGGTCGCGGTTCTGGGCTCGCTGATGGTCAGCTACACGCGCGCCCGAGCGGAGGCGCTGGGCGTGGAGTGCAAGGTCGGTTTGGCGACAAGGCCCGTGCGGGTAGTTATCCTCTCGGTAGGACTGCTGTTCGCGAGGGGGGCGTCGTTGGGCGATTTTCACTTGCTCGCCCCGGCGATTTACGCGCTGGCGGTCCTGACCACGTTCACGGCGCTGCAGCGCGTGCTCCACGTTCGGGCCGCTTTGCAGGGCGCAGGCGCTCCGCCCGCGTAACCGACGCAAATTCCGGGGTTGGTCTACGCTGGCAGACCCCGCAGGCGCGTCGCCTCGCCTGACAAAGCAGGAGGAAAAATCACTTGACCGAGACGACTCTTACCAACGGAGCCTCGCGCTACCAGTCCGAAAAGGTGCGCGTCGCGATCGTCGGCGTTGGCAACTGCGCCAATTCGTTCATCCAGGGCATCCAGTACTACAAGGACGCCGATTCCTCGCAGCGCGTCCCCGGCCTCATGCACGTGGACCTCGGCGGCTACCACGTTCGCGACATCGAGTTCACGGCGGCCTTCGACATCGACGCCGACAAGGTCGGCAAGGACCTCTCCGAGGCGATGTGGGCTGGGCAGAACAACACGATCAAGTTCGCCGACGTCGAGCACCTCGGGGTACCGGTGCACCGCGGGATGACGCACGACGGTCTCGGCAAGTACCTCAAGGAGAAGATCCAGAAGGCGCCCGGCGAGACCGCTGACATCGTCGAGATCCTCAAGGAGACCAAGACCGACGTGGTCGTCTCCTACCTCCCCGTCGGGTCCGAGCAGGCGACCAAGTGGTACGTCGAGCAGGTGCTGAAGGCAGGCTGCGGATTCGTCAACTGCATCCCGGTCTTCATCGCCAAGGAGGACTACTGGGCCAAGCGCTT
>JAXDIC010000378.1:0-15501 GCA_034664185.1 Thermoleophilaceae bacterium | reverse complement strand
ACTCCGACACCGCCAGCGCCAACTATCCGGCCTTCACGGGCAGCGATCCCTCCGCGGTCAGCAGCCCGTTCTACCCCGAGCAGGCCGGCGACGCCCACACCGGCTGGTCGATGTGGACCGGCTTCGGCCGCGTGGACGCGTACGCCGCGGCCGCGTACGCGCGCGCCGGGCTGGTGCCGCCCGAGGCACAGATGTACGGCGACACGCCGCCGCCCACGAACGCGTTCAAGGGGCTGGCGGGACCGCAGAACTTCGCGCTGATCGACCCCCGCCGCCGCCACACGGTGCCGATCGTCGGTCACGTGGCGGCGCCGCACGCGCCTGGAGGCCAGCGGGTCGACTGGCGCGTGCAGGTCGCGCCCTGCCTCGAGCCCCAGGAGGCCGACTTCGCGGACGTGGGCAGCGGCAGCGGCCGCAAGGATGGCCTGCTGGCCACCTGGAACCTGCCGCAGAGCCCGGGGCAGTGTGCGGGCGCCGGCGGGACGCACCCGTTCTCGCCGCCGGGCACGTACACGATCCGGGTGCTGGCTCGACTCGACGGCGCCGGCGGCTCCCCGGTGGCGGTCACGAATCCGGTGGCCGGCAGCGATCCGAACGGCGGCGGCCCGCCCGCCCCGCTGGTCGGCGAGGACCGGCGCGTGGTGTACCTGCGCTCGAGCCCCGCCGACCACGCCAAGAGCCCGTACGCGCTGGGCGCCTCGGGCGAGGCCTCCCCGACCCTCTACGACCTCGAGGGTCGCGGGCAGCTGGACATCGTCGAGCCGACGTCCGACGGGACGATCGTGGCCCTGCGCCCCGACGGGAAGCGCGTGCACGGCTGGCCCGTGCGCATGGCGCCGCTCGCCGGCGGCCACCCGCAGCGCGTGGGTGGACAGCGGTCGACGGGCCAGATCGTCGGCAGCGTGGCGGTGGGCGACATCGACGGCGACGGCGCGCCGGAGGTGATCGCGCAGAGCTTCAACGGCGGGCTCTACGCCTGGCACCGAAACGGCCGCCGCGTGAAGGGCTTCCCGGTCGCGATCCCGCCCAGGCCGACCTTCGTGGCGCCTCACGGCGGCACCGCGCCCGGCACCAGCGCGGACTGGTGCCGCCGGTCCCACCCAGCGGTCTACGGCCAGCGCTACAGCGACTACGGGGCCATCTCCGCGCCCGTGCTGGCGGACCTCAACGGCGACCGCCGGCTGGACATCGTGTCGGCGCAGAGCAACCAGTGCGTCTACGCGGTCAGCGGCAGGGGCAAGGTCCAGTGGGCCGCCTCACCCAACGACACGCACGCCGACACGAGCAAGATCGCCGACACTCCAGCCGTGGGCGACCTCGACGGCGACGGCCGGCCTGAGGTGGTCCTGGGCACGGGTGAGGTGGCCGGGTCGATCCCGCAGACCACCGGCCGCCTCTACGCGCTCGACGGACGGACCGGCAAGCTCAAGCCCGGCTGGCCCGTCACGCTGCACTCCCTGGCCGGCAACGGCGTGCCCACCGTGGCGGCCGGGGTGGTGTCGTCACCGGTGCTGTTCCCCGCGACCGGCGGCAAGGGGCTGGAGGTGGGCGGCGGCATGTTCCTGCAGGGCGACAACGCCAACCCGGTCCACACCTACCGCGCCGACGGCTCCCCCGTCGCGACGCTGGACATGACCTCTTCGGGCTCAGGCTCGAACACCACCGACACGCCGTCGCACTGGGCGATCGGCCAGGCCGCCGTGGGCGCGATCGGCGGCAGCCAGCACGCGATAGTGACCGGCACGCTGGGCAACTCGGTGGCGACCGACACGGCGCTCGATCCGTCGAAGAAGCCTCAGTTCCAGCACGCGGTAGGCGCGTGGGACACCGCCAGCGGGCAGCCGATCGGCACCTTCCCGCGGCAGATCGAGGACTGGCAGTTCCTGTCGGGACCGGTGATCGCCGACGTCAAGGGCGACGGATCGGAGCAGGTGATCGCCGGGTCCGGCGGCGGCTACGTGCACGCGTTCGATCCCGCCGCCGGCGGCTCGCACCCCAACTTCTCCACGTCGCTGTCCCCCTACAGCGACCGCGACGAGCCGGCCGGCTTCCCCGTCCAGACCGGCGGCTACATCACCTCGACTCCGGCGGTCGGCCAGCTCAGCCGCCGCGGGAAGGTCGCGGTGGTCACGGCCACCCGCGACGGCTACCTCTTCGTGACCGACACGGCCGGGCGGGCGAACGCGAACAACCAGTGGTGGCACTTCCACCACGACGAGCGCAACACCGGCGCGTACGGGGTCGACACCAGGCCGCCGGCCACCGTCACGGACCTGCGCGTGCGCGCGGGCAAGCGCGCGCACACGAAGGTCGTCAGCTGGACCGAGGTGGGCGACGACTGGTGGAGCGGCCAGGTGGCCGCGGTCGACCTGCGCTGGTCCGTCCGACCCATCACGCAGAAGAACTTCAGGCGCGCTCATCGGGTGCGCGTGAAGGCACCGGCGGCCAGCGGAAAGCGCGAGCGGGTGAAGGTCAGCGGCCTGCCGGCCAACGGCCGGATCTACTTCGGCGAGCGCGGAGTGGACCGCGCGGGCAACGTCGGGCTACTGCGCTTCGCGCGCTAGCGGCCCGGAACCGTGCGCCAGGTGGTCTAATACGCGCGTGCGACACACGCGGAACCGCACGCTGGTCACCGCGGGCGCCGTGGCGCTTGCGATCGTCGCGGCCGTCCAGTCGGCTCCGGCGGCGCCCAGCACGACGGCGCAACGCGGCGTGCACTCCGCGCGCGTACGGGTGCTGCGGGTGGGCAAGTGGCACGGCGTGAGCGGCCAGTACAAGACCATCCAGGCGGCCGCCAACGCCGCCAAGCCCGGTGACTGGATCCTGGTGGGGCCCGGCGACTACCACGAGCGCGCCGACCACGCCCTCTCCGGGCGGCCGAACGCCACGACCTCGGGCGGGGCCGTCTACCTGACGAAGTCGGGCGTGCACCTGCGCGGCATGGACCGCAACCGCGTGGTGGTGGACGGGGCCAAGCCCGGCACCGGCAGGTGCCCCGCCGGGGAGTCGGCGCAGGACTTCGGGCCCCTGGGCAAGGACGGCAAGAGCCTCGGCCGCAACGGGGTGGAGGTGTGGAAGGCCAGCGGGGTGAGCGTCGAGAACCTCACCGCGTGCAACTTCCTGGACGGCAATGGCGGTGGCGGCAACCAGATCTGGTTCAACGGCGGCGACGGCAGCGGAAAGATCGGCATGGGCGCGTTCCGCGGGGCGTACCTGTCGGCCACGACGACTTTCTTCAAGACGGGCGCGCCGGCGGGCTCCTACGGCATCTTCTCCAGCAACACGCGCGGGCCGGGGATCTTCACGCAGAGCTACGCCAGCAACATGGACGACTCGAGCTTCTACGTGGGCGCCTGCCGGCCGGACTGCAACCAGGTGCTGGACCACGTCCACGCGCAGGGCAGCACGCTGGGCCTGTCCAGCACCAACGTCGGCGGTCGCGTGAGCATCCAGAACTCCGAGTGGGACCGCAACAAGACCGGGCTGGTCACCAACAGCCAGAACAACGACGACGCGCCGGAGCCCCAGGACGGGTCGTGCGTGAACGGCGGAACCGGTCCGACGGGCACCCACTCGTGCACGATCTGGCGCAACAACTACGTGCACGACAACAACAACGCGGACGTCCCGCAGTCGGGCACGGCGGGCGAGGGACCCGTGGGGACGGGGATGGTCATCGCCGGCGGTCGGTACGACACGATCATCGGCAACCGGGTGGTGCACAACGGCTCGTGGGGGATCCTGCTCGTCCCGTTCCCGGATATCGGCCACCCCCCGGCGGTGGCGCACTGCCGCGGGGGCGTGCAGACCCAGACCCCGGACGGCCAGACCGAGTGCGTGTTCGACGACTGGGGCAACGAGGTCAGGTCCAACACCCTCAGTCAGAACGGCTTCTTCGGCAATCCGAGCAACAGCGACCTGGCGGAGATCAGCAACCTGGAGAACCCGGGCAACTGCTGGCACGACAACGTCCGTCCGGCGGCCGAGGGCGCGGTGACCAGCGATCCGCCGGCCATCCAGCAGACCCACGGGACGTGCGGCCAGCCCAACTCCGGCAATCCGCTGACCAGCCCGCTGGGCGCGGAGGTCGCGTGCGCCACGCAGCTGCTGGCCGACTGCCCCAAGGCCCCCGGGGCCACCTACCCGCGCCTATCGACGGTCAAGCTCCTGCCGCTGCCCAAGCAGACGTCGATGTCCAACCCGTGCAAGAACGTGCCGTCCAACCCCTGGTGCTCGCCCAAGCACGCCAAGCGGCCGCGCGACCCCGACCACGACGGGGACCACGACCTGCCAGGGCAGAAGTAGCGTCGGGCGGGGCGCCGGCGCCGACGGCGATAGGCTCCGCCGGGCAGGGCCCACCCACGCCAAGGAGGATTCGCATGGCAGTCGGCTTACGGCTCAAGTTCAACGGCGGCACGCAGGAGCAGTACGAAACGGTCCACGGGCACATGGGCATCGATGACGACCCGCCCGCGGGCCTGATCTTCCACTCGGCGGGACCGATCGACGAGGGCTGGGGCGTGATCGACTTCTGGGAGTCGCGCGAGGCGTTCGACAGCTTCCTCCAGTCGCGCCTCGGGCCGGCGGTGCAGGAGCTGGGCGACCGGGCGTTCGACGGTCCGCCGGACATCAAGGAGTTCCCGGTGCACCACTACAACAAGCCTTAGGGCACGAGTAGGCGCGGGGTGCGCGCCGGCGCCCGCGGTCAGCGAAGGCTGCGGGTGCTGGGCCGCCCCTTGACGCAGTTCGTGTAGGTGCGCACGCTGATGGTCTTCCGCCCGTTGCTCTGGGTGGTCACGATCCGGACCCTGAAGGTGCGCGCCGGCAGCCTCTTGAGCGTCACGCTGCCCAGGCTATGGCCGCGGCGGGTGAGCTTGCGGTGACCGTTGACGAAGACCTCGACCTTCACGACGCGGGCGTGCCGCGAGTGGTGGAGCCGGAAGCGCCACTTGCGCCTGTCGAGGCAGCTGGGCGGCGGAGCGATCTCCAGCAGGTGGTTGCCGGCGGGCACGGTCACGGCGAGGGTCCGTGAGCCGAACCGCGCGGCCACGAGAGCGCCGTCGAGCCGCACCTTCTCGCGCCGGGTCCACGGGCCGCGCAGGGTCAGCGCCTGCGGTCCGTCGCCGCTGATCCTGCCGGTCGTCACCTGGCGCGTGTCGATCCCCATCCCCGCGGTCGCGAGCGTGACGTCGGCCAGGCCGGTCCCGGTCAGCGTGAACGAGTTGCTGACCGCCTGGCGCGGGAACGTCGTGTGCTTCACGTCCAGCGACAGCTGCTGCCAGCCGTGCTCGAAGTCGGCCGGCCGCCAGATCTTGGCGAACTGCTGGGGCGTGACCCGCATCAGCCCGCGCATGCGCGCCTGGAACCCCTTCTCGGTGTTGTCGTAGAGACCGTTGAACACGACCTGGTCGGTGGGCAGCTTGTCGGCGCGCGCGAGCGAGGTGGTGTCCACCTTGGCGGTGCCGCCCTGCTGGCGCGGCGTCATGCCGCTCACCCAGTAGGCCGAGCCGTCGCCGGGGATCTTCGGCGAGTACTTGGACGGGTCGAACAGGAACCGGACGCGGGCGGGGTTCTTCACGCGCGAGAGGCTGTACGCGAGCTTCTCGGTGAAGGGCAGGAAGTCGTTCTCGATTCGTCCCTCGTGCTGGCGCCCGAGGTAGTGCAGGAACACGTACTGGTCGCCCTCGCGCTCCAGCTGGTCGGCCTCGGGATCGCCCTGGGTGCCCTGGCCGAACTCGTCAGCGGTGCCGATCGAGAAGAAGACCGGCAGGTTGAGCAGGTTGGCCAGGAGCGGGTCGGTGGTGATGCCGCCGGTCACGCCCGTGGAGAAGATGTACGGCATGGCCGCCGCGTAGCGGTCGGGGTAGAGGCGGGCCACGTACCAGGTCCCGATCGCGCCCAGCGACACCCCGTGAATGAAGTTGCGCTCCGTGTCGGTGCGGTAGTGGGCGCGCACGTCGGCGCGCACCTCCAGCGCGTCCACCAGGCCGTCGCCGCCGGTGTAGCCCAGGCCCTCGCCGCGCCCCAGCGTGCACGCGTAAACCGCCTCCAAGCGGTCGATCAGCTGGGTGAACGGCTGGAAGCCCAGGTAGCCGGTGTTGGGCGTGGCGCCGGTCACCAGCGGGTTGTAGCCCGCCTTGGCCAGGGCCGCCGAGTAGTACACCTCCACGTTGTGGTTGCCGCCCAGCGGGTGCAGGCACTCGTCGAATCCGAACAGCTTCTTGGGCTGGGTGTAGTAGTCGCGCGGCAGCGCGAGCACGTAGGGCTGCCACGGGGCCTGGTAGAGCAGGTGGGTGCCCAGGCTGCGATCGATGTCCAGGCCGCGCCCCGTCGTGGTCGGGTGATGGGAGACGTAGATGCGCTCGATAACGCCGGTGCGCTTGGGGTCGGCGTCGTTGGCGGACGACGCCAGGCGCCCGAAGTTCACGTCCAGGTAGTCGGTCAGCAGGCTCTGGCCCGTCAGGTCGTTGGCCTGCTTCTCCTCGTCCCAGGTGGAGTTGGGCTCGCCGTTGTTCGAGAGCAGGTCCCAGACGTTGGGCACGTTGGGCGCCCCACCCGTGGTCACCGGCGCGCCCACCTGCTGCGGGATGGGGTTGGGCGTGGCCCAGGAGTGCGTGGCCGCGGTCCAGATTCCCGACGCCACGTAGTAGCGCCATGTGCCCTTGCCGGGGTCGGCCACCGACCGCGGCACCGTCACCTCGAGGTAGCCCTGCTTGGGATCGGCGCTGACGCTGCCGCCGAGCGTGGAAAGCGACTGCGTGCCCGAGGGCGTGGTCACGTCGACGCCCGTGCCGTAGACGGTGTAGAGGTGGTCGCAGCCCAGCCGGTCGGTCAGCTTGGCTCCGTCCGGCCACGCCTGGACCCCGGTCGCGGTCTGGCCATCCTCGTTCACGCAGATGCCCACCACGCTCGAGTCCTTGGCGGTCATGTCGGCCAGCCGGATGCGGTAGTGCACCGCGTGGGCGTCGGCGGCCACGCGGAACTCGGTCAGGTCGGCGACGTTGTCCAGGTGCGTGCCGTCCGGTGACGCGTAGAAGAAGTCGCCGGCCCAGTTGGTGATCGGCGCGGGGGAGAAGCGCGGCTCGGTGGGGTTGCGCGGGTCGAACCCCGCCGTGCCGAACGGCAGGTCGAAGTGGTCCTGGCCGTCCGTGTTGGCGCCGTGGTCGTCGTACAGGTAGTCCTGATAGACGAACTCGTGCTGGCGGTAGACGCCGGTGTTGGCGATCCAGGCGGGCTGCGCCTGCCAGCTGTAGGCGCCCGCGCTGGCCGGAAGCACGGCGAAGGACGCGACGATCAGCGCCGCGATCACCCCGGTCCCGCCCGCTCGATTACGCACCCCGCGCCAAGTATTCCACGCGGCTCGCGGGCCGGCGCCGCGTCATCGGTGACGGGCCCAATCCAATGCTAACTAACCGAGTGGTCAGTTAGTTGCTACCCTCCGCCGCTTGCCCGAGCGAGGTGCGAAGCCCAACGTCCCGACCCTCCAGCGCCGCGTGCTGGGAGCGATCTCCGCATTCACGTCGCCGCTACTGCCGGACGACTACCTGGAGCTGATCAACCCGCTCTGGTCCACGCGCGAGCTGCGCGGGAAGATCGAGAGCATCGAGCCGGAGACGGCGGACGCGGCCACCGTCACGATCCGCCCGGGCTACGAATGGCCGGGCCACGTGGCCGGCCAGTACCTGCGCATCGGCCTGGACATCAACGGACGCCGGCACTGGCGCGCGTACTCGCTGACGTCCGATCCGGACCGCCCGGACGGCTTCATCAGCATCACGATCAAGAACGTCGACGAGGGCACGGTCTCGCCGTACCTCGTGCGCCGCGGGCGGCCCGGGACCATCGTCTACCTGAGCGACGTGGAGGGCGAGTTCGTGCTGCCCGATCCGCTGCCGGAGCGGCTGCTGTTCGTCAGCGCGGGCAGCGGCATCACGCCGATCATGAGCATGCTGCGCAGCCTGGACCACCGCGACGCCCTGGACGACGCGGTGCTGCTGCACTCGGCGCGCACGCCGGACGACGTGATCTTCGGCGAGCAGCTGCGCGACATGAGCCGCCGCAACCCCGGCTTACGCCTGCACGAGCAGCTGACAGGCGAGCACGGCCGGATGGGCCCCGCCGACCTGGACCGGCTGTGCCCCGACTGGCGCGAGCGCGAGGCCTTCCTCAGCGGCCCCGCTGAGCTGCTCGACGCGATGGACGAGCACTGGGAGCGCGAGGCCGACTGCGACCGCCTGCACATGGAGCGCTTCCAGCCGATCATCGGCGGTGACGTGGAGGCGGGCGCGGGCGGCACCGTTTGCTTCCTCGAGAGCGACTCCGAGACCGAGTGCGACGGTGGTACGCCGATCCTCGTGGCGGGCGAGGAGGCCGGCCTTGACCTGCCCTACGGCTGCCGCGAGGGCATATGCCACACATGCGTCGGCAAGCTCTGCTCGGGCCAGGTGCGCGACCTGCGCACCGGCAAGGTGCACGGCCAGGATGGGGAGATGGTGCGCACCTGCGTGAACGCCGCTGAGGGCCCCGTCGAAATCGCACTGTGACCACGAACGAAGGACGCCCATGACCCGCGAGACCACAATCGAGATCGACAACCCGCTGCACCGACTCACGCCCGAGCAGATCGAGTCGATCGGGCGGGAGCTGGACGAGCTGCACGAGCAGGTCTTCGACGACCTCGGGGAGCGCGACGCGGCCTACATCAAGGGCATGATCCACCTGCACCGGCGCTTGGCCCTGCTCGGCCGCGTGCTGCTCGTCGGGTCGCGCTTCCGCCCGATGTGGCTTGCCGGCACCGCGACGCTGTCGCTGGCCAAGATCCTCGAGAACATGGAGATCGGCCACAACGTGATGCACGGGCAGTGGGACTGGATGAACCACCCGGAGATCAACTCCGCGGCGTGGGACTGGGACTCGGCGTCGACCCCGGAGGCGTGGAAGCACTCGCACAACTACGTGCACCACACCTACACCAACATCCGCGGCAAGGACAAGGACCTGGGCTACGAGATCATGCGGATCGACCCGCACCAGCCGTGGCACCCGGTCTACCTGCTCCAGCCGATCTACAACCTGGTGCTGATGGCGTTCTTCGAGTGGGGCGTGGCGGCGCACGACCTCGACTTCGACGCGATCCGCTCCGGCGAGAAGAAGAAGTCGCAGGTGCGGCGCGAGCTCAAGGGGATGGCGGGCAAGGCGCGCAGCCAGATCGTGAAGGACTACGTGGCGTTCCCGATCCTCAGCGGGCTGGTCATGACGCTGATCGACCTGGGCGTGGAGTCGCTCGACCTGCGTCGCGACCAGCGCACGGGATCGCGGGCCAGGAGGCGGCTCGAGGGCGCGTGGGGCGCGGCCAAGAGCCGCGCCGGCCGCGACGAGAGCGTGATTCGCCGGCTGGTCGAGCGCAAGTCCTTCCGCCAGCCGTTCAGGTCGACGCTGACGGCGGACTTCGCCTCCAACATCGTGCGCAACGTCTGGGCGCACGCGATCATCTTCTGCGGGCACTTCCCGGACCAGACCTACACGTTCAGCGTGGCCGAGACCGAGGACGAGTCGCGCGGCGCCCGCTACGTGCGCCAGCTGCTGGGAGCGGCCAACATCGAGGGCGGCCCGCTGTTCCACGTGATCAGCGGCAACCTGGGCTACCAGGTGGAGCACCACCTCTACCCCGACATGCCCAGCACGCGCTACGGCGAGATCGCGCCCAGGGTGCGCGAGATCTGCGAGCGCTACGACCTGCCGTACAACACCGGCCCGTTCCTCCAGCAGTGGGGGATGGTCATGCGCACGATCGCGCGCCTGGCCTTCCCGGGCGGCAAGCCGCGCCCCAAGCCGGGCCCGTATCGCGGCGAGAAGGTCAAGACCGAGGGCGAGCGGGCGGACCGCGTGGCGGCGGCGGCGTAGGGCCCGGGCCCCGGGCGCCGACGTCTGCCTCGCCGTGCGCCCGGCGTGCGAGGCGCTCGCTCGCGGCCAGCAATAACGGCCCGGTCCCGGACGTGGTTGACATTAGTCTCGCTGGTCCGCGGGTTCGTGCCCGGACAGCTCGTCGCCGCGCTCCGCCGAGGCTAGTCGCCGAGCGACCGAAAGTAGAGCCCGTCGTTCCCCGCCGATTGGTACCGGCCGTCGAAGCTAGGCGTCCGGCACGAGTTCAGGCCGGGGTGGTGCGGAAATCCGTCGCTCTCGGCCGGCTGCCCCACGACGACCCCGCGCCGCAGGCAGAGCGGCAACGCGCGCCGCTGGCAGAACGTGCCGTGGGCCGTGCGGGGATCCTGGTCGCAGGCTGTGACGATCGTTTGAACCTGACCCCGGGCCGGCAGCCGCGGCGCGGGATCGAATTGCACCAGGTACTGGTCGATCCAGGCGCTCGCGTTCTGGTAGCCCCCGTCCGTCGAGTGCGAGCGGTCGTCGTTGTAGCCGCTCGTGCGCCGAGCCGCCGCGCGCCGGCCCGACAGGTCCAACTCGACCCAGTGGAAACGGCGGTAGATCGATGCCCGCGACGCATCGCGTGTCGGATAGACGGTGTTGAGAGCGACCTGAACCAGCAGGCTGCGGACAGGCGGGCTTCCCGCACGCGGTGCGACCCGCGCCGGTGAGACGTGGCTGATCCCCACCGAGCCCAGCCGGGCGATGCTCGGCGGATCGCTTCCCGCCGTCCCGCAGCCAGCTCCAGCAACGACGAGCGCTGCAGCGGCGAGCATCGACAGGCATGTGCGCGAGCCCATGGCTTGACGGACACTTCGGCAGCAACGGACGATTCCCTTACCCGGCCGAATCCGCCGCGCTTCGCTGCAACCACGTCCCGCGGCGCGGCGGATCTCTCCTCCTTCCTGCTCGCCGTGGGACCACGCCGGGGCCACCGGCGGCCGGCGCTCTTAGTCCGGGCCAATACGGGTACAGGCAGAGGATGCCGATCGCCGCAGGGGCACGGGAGCGGGCCGCGCGCCTGGTCCTGCCGGGCCACGAGGACCACCAGGCGCCCGCCCGCGCGCGTGAGCTGAGCGCGCGTCATGTCGTTTCCGAGCTTGTGCGCGGGTTCGAGGAGCACGACCTGCTCACGTCCGCAAGCGCGATCTCCTTCCAGATCTTCACGGCCATCGTCCCGTTCCTGCTGTTCGCGTTCGCGCTGCTCGGCTTCGTCAGCCTGGACAGCGTCTGGCAGGACCACGTGGCGCCGCACCTGAAGCCCGAGGTCTCGCCGGCGATGTTCTCGGTGATCGAGAGCACCGTGAACAAGGTCCTCCACTCGCACCAGTTCTTCTGGATGACGGCCGGACTCGTGCTGGCCATCTGGCAGGTGTCGGGAGCGGTGCGCGCCGTGATGGGGGCGCTCAACCGGATCTACCGGGTGGAGACGGACCGGCCGCTGCGCCGCCGCATGCTGGTGTCGCTGGCGCTTGCCGTGGCGGTGGGCAGCGCGCTGCTGGCCGCGATCGCGGTTGTCACGCTCGGTCCGCTCCTGTACCGCGGGGTGGGCCAGCCGGCCGTGGCGCTGCTCTTCGTCGTGCGCTGGAGCGTGGCCGGCGCCCTGATGCTGCTCGCGGTCGGGCTGCTCCTTCGCTACGGCCCGGCCACGCGGCGGCCGATGCACTGGGTCAGCTTCGGCACGCTGCTGATCATCGGCGCCTGGATCGTCATGTCGATCGGGTTCGGCGCGTACCTCAGGTTCGTCGCCTCCTACGAGTCGGTGTTCGGCAACCTGGCCACGGTCGTCGTGCTGATGGGCTACATCTACCTCTCCGCGGTCGTCTTCCTCGGGGGCGCCCAGGTGGACGCGATCACGCGCCGGTGGCTGTCGGACGAGTGACAGCCCGCATTTGCGGCTCGCGCTAGGTCGGCAGCTAGGGTTGGGGCATGCCCGACTCCCCGCCTCCACGCAGTGTCAAGATCTCAGACGACGAGCGGGGGGGCTGGTCGTCGGATCGACCCCGCCGCGGCGGGGGCCCTCCGCGGCCCCCTGACATCTCCGTGCGCTGCCGGGTGCTCAGCCCCTCGGACAGCCTCCGCTACTCGCCCGGAAGCCTGCTGGTGATCGTCTCGGGCTCCGCGCCCGAGCTCGAGGAGCTGACCGAGCGAGTGCTCGAGAGCCGCGGCGCGCTGCTCTCGCTTGGCAAGGTGCGCGGCCTGCTGGCGGGGCGCGTGCCGGAGGAGGAGGTCGAGGCGCGCGCGGCCGAGCTGCTGGACGCCGCGGCGCTCAAGCGCCTGGAGGCCAACGAGACGGTCGTGATCGCCGCCGACGGGCTCGACGCCGAGGAGCGCGAGCGCTTCGTGCGGGTTGCGGCGCGGCTCAAGCGTCCCCGCCACCTGATCCTGCTCGAGACCCCTCGCGATCGTGTCCGCGAGGAGGACCGCGCGGCGCTCAACGACCTGCGCCGGCGCCTGGACGCTGGCGAGCTGGGCGCCGAGGGCTTCCAGACCGCCCTGCGGCTGGGCGGCTCGTCGGTGGGCGAGCTCAAGCGGATCGTGTTCCAGCCGGCCCCGCGCGACGACTGAGCGAGTCCGTCAGCCGGCGTGCTGGCGCTTCAGCCGCCTGAGCACCGTGGCGGTCTCCGGGTCGCGCGCCAGCACCAGGTCGCGCATCATCCGAGTGTCGAGGCGCGCAGGCTCGGTCTCGTCCAGGAACGAGGACAGCACGCGGGCGAACCGCACCGGGTCGCCCAGCTGGGGGAAGTGGCCGGCGTTGGGGAACAGCTCGAGCCGGCTGCCGGGCATGCCCTCGTGCGCCGCGAGGCCGTGCTCGACCGGGATCACCCGGTCGCGCTCGCCCCACACGATCAGCGACGGCATCTTGGAGGACAGGTAGAGGCGGTCGGACGCGTCCACGCGCTGTCCGGCCACGTCGATCACGGCGCGCACCGTCTGGATGAAGGCGTTGCGAGCCTCGGCGTTCGACAGCGACTGGTAGCCGCGCGCGATCTCGGTCATGTCCGGTCCGGCGCGGAACCCGAGCGCGCCGAACGCCCGCGGGACCACAGACGCCGCCTCCAGCACGCGGGTGTGCGCGAGCAGCGGCAGGACGAGCTCCGATCCCGGCAGCGTGGCCGCCCGGAGCATGGGGTGGACCTCGCTGCCCAGGCCGCCGCTCGAGACCAGCACCAGCCGCTGGCAGCGCTCCGGGAACTGGTAGGCGAACTGCATCGCGATGCCGCCGCCCAGCGAGTGGCCGACCACCGTGGCCGCCTCGATGTCCAGCCCCACCAGCAGGTCGCGGATGCCCGCGGCGAACGCGCCCAGCGAGTAGTCGCCGCGCGGCTTGGCGGACTCGCCGTGGCCCAGCAGGTCGGGCGCGATGAGGGTGTGGCGCTCGGCCAGCAGCATCATCGTCTGGTCCCACTGGTCGGCTCGCCCCGCAACGCCGTGGATGAGCACCACGGGCGGGCCCTGCCCGGCGATGTTGAAGTTCACGCGGTGGCCGTGCAGCGACACCTCGGCGCGCTCGATGGTGGGCACGGGCGTGGCCGGCCGCGGGCGGGGCTTGGCCGGCCGCCTGCGCGGCTTGGGCGCCGCGGTCCGCGCCGTCTGGCGCTTGAGTGCAGTGGTTGTAGGCATCCCCACAGCTTACTAACTGACTAACTGGTCAGTTGCTGGCGGAGCCCGGCGGCAGCCGCTGGGCCTCGAGCTCGATGCGCACCCTCAGGAGGTTTCGGTCAAGCGAGTCGGTCTCGAACATCGGCACCTCGTCGCCCTCGCGCGCCAGGCAGCGCGGACAGTGGCGCAGGGCCAGGAAGTAGGTGCCGACCTGCACCGAGAGGTTGCAGCGGAGGCAGTTGCGATAGGGCATCGAGTCTGGGGCCGACCTTTCTTCCACCCTGGGATCGCAACTGGGCAGACCTAGCCGCCCGTCGTCATACGTTACCACATTAGGGGGCGAGCGGCCCGTTTGGGTTATGGGTTCCGCGGGCGTCGGGAAGGGGCAGAATCCGGTCGATGAGGGGGCGGCTGTGTCTGACCGCTGCGTTCGTGCTCTCCGGGGTGCTCGCTGGGCCGGCGGTTGCCCGTGGCGCGCCGGTCGACTGGTACGGGCGCGTGCTCGAGCCCGGTGTGACCAAGAGCCGCCTGGACGTGGGCGGCCTGCACACGCGCATGCTGCAGGCGGGGCCGCCGGACGCGCGCGAGGCGATCGTCTTCGTGCACGGCAACCCGGGCTCGAGCCTCGACTGGGTCCACCTCGTGTCCGTGGCGGGTCAGACCGGCAGGGCGGTGGCCATCGACATGCCCGGGTTCGGCCAGTCGGACAAGCGGGACAACTTCCCGTACAGCGTCGACGGCGAGGCCGACTTCCTCCAGCGGGCGCTGACCAAGCTCGGCATCGACCGCGTGCACCTCGTGCTGCACGACTTCGGCGGGCCGTTCGGGCTCCAGTGGGCCACGCGCCACCCCGATGCGTTGAAGAGCGTCGTGCTGCTCGACACCGGGGTCTTCCTCAACTACTACGGCCACCCGCTGGCGTTCGTGTGGCACACCCCTGTGATCGGAGAGGCGCAGGCCAACACCACGACCCGGGAGACGTTCACGGCGGAGGTCCAGAGCGGCAACCCGCGGCTACTGCCCGCGGACTTCGTCAACCGCATGTACGACGAGTACGACGCCGCCACGCGACGCGCGGCCCTCAAGCTGTACCGCTCGATCAGCAACCCGGACGCCATGGGGCGGGCGCAGGCCGCGGTCCTGCGGCGCAGGCAGCGACCGGCGCTGGTCATCTGGGGAGCGTCCGACCAGTACATCCCGGCGTACGTCGCGTACGAGCAGGACCAGGCGTTCCCGGGGGCGCAGGTTCACCTGCTGGACTCCGGCCACTGGCCGTTCGTGGACAACGTGGACAAGGTCGACGCCCTGGCGCTTCCGTTCTGGCGCAGGGTCGTGCCTCGCTTCAGCCCGGCGCTGCGCAAGCTGCGCTTCAGCCTGCAACGGGTGCACGCGGCGCGGGCGCAGCGCTACAGCAGCCTGCGGCTGCGCGTCTGCTCTGTGGACGGCAAGCCCGTGACCGGAGTGCGCGCTCGGCTCTACCGCCGCCGCGCGGGCAGGCTGCGGCTGGCGGGCTCGTCGGGTCGGTCGCGGAACGTGACGCGCTGCGGCCGGCTCAGCGTCCGCCTCAAGCAGCGACTGAGGCACGGCGCCCGTTACCGCCTGGTCGTGAGCGGCGACGGGGTGGTCGCCGCGAACCGAGTCCTGCGCGTCCGCTGAGCATCGTGAGCAGCTTTCTATGACCTATAGGTCAGAAAAAGCTGCACTCGATTTGGTCGGGGGTCGGGGGTCGGGGGTCCGGGGGTCGCCGGCGACCGGGCGCGAGGTCGAGTCGGCCGCGGCCTCGAGCTGCGCGCGCACGTCGCCGCGCACGGGGTCGGCGTGGCCGGCCCAGGCCAGCGACGGCTCCAGCGCGGCCAGCTTGCGGATGCTGGCCCGCGCCTCTTCGGTGTCCTTGTTGAACGCGCGGTGCGGCACGCGCGGATGGCCGAAGTCGCCGGTTGTCGGGTCGAGCGTGTAGAAGCAGTCGGTGGACAGCGC